>JAEVHO010000629.1 GCA_016802835.1 Micromonospora sp. ATA32
GCACCTCGTCCACGACCCGCAGCCGCTTGTCCCGGATCGTCCGCGTCGCCCGCCGCAGGTTCTCCCGCAACTGCGGATTCGCCAGCTGCTGCCGGGCCGCGGTGGGGAAGGGGAGCCGGGCCACGATGTTGCCGTCACCGCTCACCGGTCACCCCCGCCAGGATCTCCGCGTAGTGGATCGGCCGCGGCGCTCCGCGCCGGCGCGACAACCCGCCGCCGATGTGCGCCAGGCACGAGTTGTCCGCCGCCGCCAGGAACTCCGCCCCCGACGCCACCGCCGCCGCGCACTTGTCGGCCAGCATGGCCGTCGACACCGCGCTGTTCTTCACCGCGAACGTCCCACCGAACCCGCAGCACTGCTCCGGCTCGGCCAACGCCACCAGCTCCAGCCCGCGCACCGCCCGCAGCAACCGCTCCGGCCGGTCACCCAGCCGCAGCATCCGCAACCCGTGACACGTCGGGTGGTACGCCACCCGGTGCCCGAACGCGGCGCCCACGTCGGTCACCCCGAGCACGTCGACCAGCAGCTCCGAGAGTTCGAAGGTGCGCGGCGCGAGCGCGTCGACCGCCGCCGCCAGCTCCGCGTCCCCCTCCGCCAGCCGGGGGTACGACTCCCGCACCATCGCCACGCACGAACCCGACGGCGCCACCACCGCCTCGTACCGGCCGAACGTCTCCACGAAACCGCGCACCAGCGGCATCGCCTCGGCCCGGTAGCCGCTGTTGGCGTGCATCTGGCCGCAGCACGTCTGTGCCTGCGGGAAGTCGACCGTGTGGCCCAACCGCTCCAGGACCCGCACCACCGCCTGCCCGGTACGCGGGAAGACCAGGTCGTTCACGCAGGTGACGAAGAGAGCGATCCTCATGTCGGGACCGGCGGGGGAGCGGCCCAGCTCGTGAGCTGGGTCTGCTCGCCGCACAACGCCCGGGTCGGCATTCCCGGATCGTATCGAAGCCACCCACTGCCGGCCACCCGTCGGCCGCCCCGGATGTCAGCCCGGCCCGGGGGACCAGGCTCGACTGTCTCGAGGCGCTCAGACTCCGGCCCGGGTGCCGATCCGGCCCTCGATGATCATGTCGTGCCGCGGGAGGCAAAGATCCAGTCGAGGCCGTCTTCTCCCTGGGCGTCGAGGTGCTCCGCGCGGTGCAGCCCGGCCCCTGCGGCGACGCGCAGGGAGGCGGTGTTGTCCGGGCGGACCCGGGCGACGATGGTGCGGTCCGGCAGGTGCGACGTGGCCCAGTCGACGACCGCGGTGGCCGCCTCGGTGCCGAACCCGTCGCCCCACGCCGACGGGTCGAAACGGTAGAAGAGGTTGAGCACCTCGACGTCCCGCAGCCGCATCACCTTGATCCCGCAGAACCCCAGTGGCGCCGATGGTTGGCCGATGTCGCGCGGACGCACGGCCCAGTACCCGAAGCCGTGGCGCCGCCAGTGCTCGTCCCAGCGACGGTGGCGGTCCTCGGCGTCGGCGCGGGTGGCGAGCAGGTCGGCGGGGTTGTGGGCGCAGGCTCTCCGGTCGGAGTGGATCGAGTGGATCGTGTCGACGTCCTCCATGGTCGGACGACGCAGCGACAGCCGCACGGTCAGGAGTTCCTCGTTGTCGAACCGGCGTTCACCCATCCCGCGACTGTAGATGTCCCTTCTTGTTCATCCTGAGCCACCTGAACCGCCCCTGACCTGCAGTGGCTCAAGATAGTGAGAAGCGCCCAGCTGCAGCTGTTCTCACCATCTTGAGCCAACTACACGTTCTTGCCGTTCGACGCTCGAAAAGCTGCCTTCTATCGACGATGGGACACGCCTGGGGGTAGTTACCGTGCGTTACTGCCGTCAAGCGGACGGACGTGTGACGGTGGTCGAAGATCCGCCAGAGCGCGCGTCCTGTCGGCCCAGGGCGCCGGGCTACTCGAGCGGTAGGGACTCCAACCCGTTGGGCGCCCTGAGCACCTGCAGCATCTCCGCATCCTGCTCTTCGTGGAGGCGCGGGACCAGGTGCTCGGGAAGGCGGACGTCCGCCTTGACGTCCTCCCCGTGGTCGTCGGCCGAGAGGTCAACGACAGCCCATGGCCGCGCTGACGCCGTGGCGGCGGCGGGCGGCTTCATCCATCGTCAGCTCTCCGGCCAGCAAGCGCCTGGTGGTCACGGGCGCCGTACGGCGGTGGCGGGCGACCGACGGCCAGCCGGTCGACGCCTCGGGCATGGCAGCAGGTCAGCAGGCCGAGCTAGCCCTGCATTCCGCACGTGGCTGATTCTCAGCACCATTCCAGTGGGTCGATGTCGAGGAGTTCGAGGAGGCGGAGTTGTAAGGGCGTGGGGTGAGGGATGGTGGGTGGGTTGCGGCCGGTCGCGGGGATGATCTTCATAGTGGCGAGGGCTTGCAGGATGAGCCGGGTGGTCGGAACGGCGGGGCGGCCGGCGTAGAGACCGGCGACGGTGCTCTGGCCGGCAGCGGCCAGAGCCTGTCTGACCTGGCGTTCGATCAGGCTGAAGATGAGCAGGGCGAGGCAGACCACGGTGATCATGGCGGTGATCCGGCGGTTGTTCTTCAGGTAGATCGCGGCGACGGCGAGCGGGCCTTTGAACGCGGAGTAACGGCGTTCGACGGCTTCCTG
>JAEVHO010000630.1 GCA_016802835.1 Micromonospora sp. ATA32
GCCCCCGCCGTCACCCCAGGAGGCGTCCGGCGCCGGTCCGGTGGGGACGAGATGCCGCCAGGTCGACGGTCTCGGCCGGACGCGCGGGTGGCGGCGGGAGCTGGCCGCCGATGGCCAGGCCCAGCTGGTCGAGGCGCTCGGCCTGGGCGGCGAGGCGGTGGTCGAGCTGGTCGGCGGTGGCCTGCAGGGCACGTCGCGCGCGGCCGCCGCGGCGGCGCCCCGCTCACCCGCCCGGAGCTGCTCGGACAGCTGTCGGGCCAGCGCCGCGTATTCCTCGAAGGTCGACACCCGCTACCGCTCCTCGTCCGGCTCGTGCCCCGGTCGGAGGAACGGGACGATCAGCGTGGTCCGCTGGTCGTGCCGGTCCACCAGCAGCGCCCCGGTTGGCCCGGGGCGAATAAGCGAGATCGTGCACGCCGAGGAAGAGGCCGAGGTCGGCGCCGGGCACGTTCAGCGCGACCAGGCAGGCGACGTCGTCGCGGTTCTGCGTACCGCCGAGGTCGTCGGCGAGCCGCCGCAGCCCGCGCCACCAGCCGAGCAGGTGCACCCCGTGCCCGGGACCCGGCGCAGCAGGTTGCGCAGGTCGTCGTGGCCGGAGCGGAAGGTGCCGGGGTCGGCCACGCCCAGCACCGGGCCCGCGGCGTCCACCCCCGAACACCACCAGGTACGTCCGGCCGGCCGGCGGTTCGGCCGGGGCGGCAAGTGCCCCGATCGTGTCCCGCAGCCCGGCCGCGTCGAGGCGCTCGACCTGGTGGCCGGCGGCGGTCAGCGTGGGCCGCGACCTCGTCGGCGACCGGGTCGGCGGCGGCGTCCAGCGGGGCGAGCAGGAAGGTGGCGCTGCCCGGGGCGTGCTGCCGGGCCAGGCCCAGGGTGGCCGCCCGGAGCACGTCCGCCCCCACCGTCGAGGTGCCCACCACGGCCAGGTGCCGCCCGGGAGTGACGTCCAGGGTGAACAGTCCGGTGGAGCCGTCCACGTCGAGCGTCCGACCGACCAGGGCCAGCGGGTGCCCGTCGCCGGGGCGCAGACCGGTGAAGGTGGCGTCGTCCTCGATCCGCGCGGTGTCGTACCCCCCGGAAGACGGCGGGGGGGACGCGAGCCCGCCGGGCGGGCCTGCCACAGCTCGTGGCGCAGCCGGGCGACCTCGGCGGCGTCGGCGTGCGCGTCGGGGAACCGGATGACGGTGTCGGCGCCGGCCGCGCCGGCGGCGGTGTTGAGCACGGCCGAGCCGATCGGCAGCGGGTCGGCGGCGGCGTTCAGCGGATGCAGCACCCCGCCGCCACCCGGCAGCGCCACCCGCAGCGGGAACTGCGCGAAGAGCGCCTCGGCCCGGCCGTAGAGCGCCTCGATGCCGGTCATGCTCTGGCTGGCCAGGACCAGGTGCACCCCGTAGGAGCGGCCCTTGCGGGCCAGGTCCTCCAGCAGGGCGACCGCCTCGCGGGCCGGCGCGTCGGTGCCGGCGAGCAGCACGTGGAACTCGTCGACCACCACCACGATCCGGGGCAGGGGCGCGTCCCGGGGCAGGTCGGCGAGCTTGCTGACGCCGTGCCGCTTGAACACGGCGGCCCGCCGGTCCAGCTCCCGGCGGAGCTCGCGCAGCACCGACAGGCCGTACTCGCGGTCGGACTCGATGCCGACCGCCCGGGCGTGCGGCAGCCAGGACGGGTCACGCTCGGTGGGAACGAACTCGGTGAAGCTGACGCCCTCCTTGAAGTCGAGCAGGTGCAGCTGGAGTTCCGCCGGGGCGTACCGGGCGGCCAGCCCGTAGAGAACATCGAGCAGGAAGACGGTCTTGCCGGCGCCGGTCCGGCCGCCCACCAGCCAGTGCGGGGTGGCGTCGTCGAAGGCGACGGTGACCGGCTCACGCCCGGCCCGGCCGACCACGGTACGCAGGCCGGCGGCGGACGATCCGGTCCAGCGCCCCTCGGGCAGCAGGTCGGTGAAGCCGAGCGCGCTGTCCCGGCGGACGGCGGCGGCCAGGTGCGCGGCGATCGCGGCGACCGAGGGGGCCGGCAGGTCCTCGTCGAGCACCACGGCCGCGGCCAGCCCCCGGCCGTCCGTGCCGAACGGCTGCCCGGCGGGTCAGCCGACGAGGCGTACCGCTCGTGCACGCTCACCGCGGTGGCGTGCAGCGGGGGCGACGGTTCGCCCGCGGTGCGGGACGGATGGCCGGCGAGCAGGACGCAGACGGCGGCGGCCGGGCCGGCATGGGTGAGCGCGGCCAGCCGGGCCAGTTCCCGGGGCGGTGGCGCCGACGCGGCGACGATCAGCAGCAGCTCCCGGTCCGCGGGGTCGGCGTGCTGGGCCGCCCGGGCGTGCCGCTCGGCGGTGTCGAGCAGGACGGCGATCTCGGCTGCGGTGGTGGCGGTCGGGGCGAGCACGCCCGCGTCGAGCAGCGGACGCAGCGGGATGAAGGTGGCGCCGAGCGCGGCCGGGTCGATCCCGGCGACCCGCACGGCACCGGCTGGGGCGGTGGCGAGCAGGCGCAGGATCAGCGTCCGCAGCAACGCGCCCACCCGGGCGTCGCGGGCGTCCCGGTCCACCGCGAGGTGCTGCCCGCCGCCGAGCGGCACGAGCACCGGGAAGCCGCCGTCCAGTGTGGCCGCCGCG
>JAEVHO010000631.1 GCA_016802835.1 Micromonospora sp. ATA32
CGGGCTGATGGACACCTTCCACATCGCCCCGGCCGACGGGTCCGCCACAGCTGGCGGAGCCGGTGCGGCAGCCGCCAACTCCGCGCGCTCCGGTCTGGTCTTCGCACGCACACCTCGCCGGTGCAGGCACGCACCATGTTCGTCGGGATGGGATTACGAGGTGGCCGAGGGTCCCGAGGTCGAGCTGGAGTGGACCAACTTCGACGCGCTGAACATCCCCGCCGACCACCCGGCCCGCGGGCTGATGGACACCTTCCACATCGCCCCGGCCGACGGGTCCGCCACAGCTGGCGGAGCCGGTGCGGCAGCCGCCAACTCCGCGCGCTCCGGTCTGGTTCTTCGCACGCACACCTCGCCGGTGCAGGCACGCACCATGCTGACCCGCAAGCCGCCGATCTACGTGGTGGTGCCCGGCCGGGTCTACCGCACCGACGAGCTGGACGCCACCCACGCGCCGGTCTTCCACCAGGTGGAGGGCCTCGTGGTGGACAGGGGCATCACGATGGCGCACCTGCGCGGCACGTTGGACCACTTCGCCCGGGCGATGTTCGGCGAGGGCGCGAAGACCCGCTGGCGGCCGCACTACTTCCCGTTCACCGAGCCGTCGGCCGAGTTCGACGTCTGGTTCCCCGAGCACCGCGACGGTCCGCGCTGGGTCGAGTGGGGCGGCTGCGGGATGGTCAACCCGCGGGTGCTGCGCGCCTGCGGCATCGACCCGGAGGTCTACTCCGGATTCGCGTTCGGAATGGGCATCGACCGGACCGCGATGTTCCGGCACGGGATCAGCGACATGCGGGACATGGCCGAGGGCGACGTGCGGTTCACCCGCGCGTTCGGGGCCGGGGCGTAGGCGATGCGGGTACGTACAACGGAGACGGTGGTCTGAGTCATGCGAGTTTCTGTCAGCTGGCTGCGGGAGTATGTGGACCTCCCCGCCGACCTGCCCGCCGGCGACCTGGAGCAGGCGCTGGTCGACCTCGGCATCGAGGTCGAGTCGATCGTGGACCTGCGGGAGACGGTCACCGGGCCGCTGGTGGTCGGTGAGGTGCGCGAGATCGAGGAGCTCACCGGTTTCAAGAAGCCGATCCGGTACTGCCGGGTCGACGTCGGCGACGCCAACGGCACCGGCGAGCCGCAGGAGATCGTCTGCGGGGCCCGCAACTTCGCCCCCGGCGACCGGGTCGTGGTGATCCTCCCCGGCGGCGTGCTGCCCGGCGGGTTCGCCATCGGCGCCCGCAAGACGTACGGGCACAACTCCAACGGCATGATCTGCTCGGCGAAGGAGCTGGGTCTCGGCGACGACCACTCGGGCATCATCGTGCTGCCCGAGGACAGCCCGGCCAAGCCCGGCGACGACGCGCGCCCGGTGGTCGGCCTCGACGACGTCGTGGTCGAGCTGGAGATCACCCCGGACCGGGGGTACGCGCTGAGCGTGCGCGGCATCGCCCGCGAGCTGGCGCACGCCCTCGGCGTGCCGTTCCGCGACCCGGCCCTGGCCCCCGCCCCCGGCGCGACCGAGCGGCCGGCGTACCCGGTCGAGGTGCGGGACACGGTGGGTTGCGACCGGTTCGCCGCCCGGCTGGTCCGCGACATCGACCCGACCGCGCAGACGCCCGGCTGGATGCAGCAGCGGCTCACCGTGGCGGGCATCCGCAGCATCTCGCTGCCGGTCGACATCACCAACTACCTGATGCTCGAGCTCGGCCAGCCGATGCACGCCTTCGACGCCGACCGGATCACCGGCCCGCTGGTGGTCCGCCGGGCCGAGCCGGGGGAGAAGCTGTCCACTCTGGACGGGGTCACCCGTACCCTCGCGCCCGAGGACATGGTGATCTGCGACGACACCGGTCCCATCTCGCTGGCCGCGGTGATGGGCGGGGAGACCAGCGAGGTGATCGCCGGCACCACCAGGGTGCTCTTCGAGGCCGCGCACTGGGACCCGGTGATGGTGGGGCGGACCGCCCGCCGGCACAAGCTGTTCAGCGAGGCGGCGAAGCGCTGGGAGCGGGGCGTCGACCCGACCCTGCCGCCGGTCGCCCTCGAGCGCGCGGTGCGGCTGCTCACCGAGCACGCCGGCGGCGCCGCGGGCGAGGAGATCCTGGACATCGACCACGTCCGGCCGCGTACCCCGGTCATCCTCCCGGCCGACCTGCCGAGCCGTCGGGTCGGGGTCAGCTATTCGCCGGCCCGGGTGGTCGAGCTGCTGGAGCAGGTCGGCTGCACGGTCGTGCAGGGCACCGACCGGCTCGCCGAGGACCCGGGCGAGGTCGGCGTCGCCGCCAGCGACACGGTGGTGCTCACCGTCACCCCGCCGAGCTGGCGTCCCGACCTCACCGACCCGGCCGACCTGGTCGAGGAGGTGGTCCGCCTCGACGGGTACGACCGGGTGCCGTCGGTGCTGCCGCTGGCGCCCCCCGGCCGCGGCCTGACCTGGCAGCAGTGGCGCGCCGGGCGGTGGCCCGGTCGCTCGCCGAGCGTGGGTACGTCGAGGTGCTCGCCCACCCGTTCGTCGCCCCGCAGCTCGCCGACCTGCTCGGCCTGCCCGCCGACGACCCGCGCCGGCGCGCGGTGCGGGTGGCCAACCCGCTGTCCGAGGAGGAGCCG
>JAEVHO010000632.1 GCA_016802835.1 Micromonospora sp. ATA32
CCAGCGCGACCATGGCGAGCCCGGCGGCGGCGACGAACGGGGTGAAGAGGTGGCTCACCCCGGCGACGTGACCGTCGGCGTGCAGCGGTACGCCCTGGAGCAGGCCGCGAGCACCGCGCCCCAGCCGAGCGCGGCGAGCGCGCTGCCGGCCACCACGATCCGGTCCCAGCGGGCCCGGACGCGTTCGGCGCCGGGCGGCTGCGCAGTTGCACGCCGGCGGTCACCGCGCATCACCCCGGCCAGCGCCCGGCCACGGCGGGGTAGAGCCCGGAGAGCAGCTCCCCCTCCAGCATCGGGAAGGCGCCGAACAGGATACCGACGGTCGCCACCAGCCAGACCTCGTTGCCGAGGAAGAACGGGCCGACGGCGTTGAGCGCGGACCGCCGGCCGTCCGGGGAGGCGCCGCGGGCCAGCAGCAGCCCGACGCCGTAGTCGTAGCCGCCGAGCACGAGGTAGCTGGCGAAGAAGAGGCCGAGCAGGGCGTACCAGGCGAGCTGCACGGTCGTCTCCTCAGGCGAACACGGGCGTCGGACGGGGTTCGGGTTCCGGCTCGGGTGGGCGGCCGAGCGCGGGATCGAGGGCACCTCGGGCGGCGTGCCGGGCGAGCAGCACCCCGTTGGTGACGGCGAGGGCGCCCAGCAGCAGGCTGAAGCCGACCAGGGAGGCGAGCATCATCCCGGCGGAGACCGGGGAGACGGCCCGGTCGACGGGCAGCAGCCCGTACGCGACCCACGGCTGGCGGCCGACCTCGCGGGCGATCCAGCCCAGCAGCACCGCGATGAACGGCAGCGGCAGGGCGAGCAGGGTCAGCCAGAGCGGGAAGCGGAGCCGGATCAGCCAGTCCCGCCAGAGCAGCGGGACCAGCAGGATGCCGAAGAAGAGCGTGAAGCCGATCAGGATCATGAACCCCAGCGCGGCGGCGGACAGGGCCGGCGGGGCGTATTCGCCGGGGCCGAACCTCGCCGTCCATTCGGCGACCACCGCGTCCCGGTCCGGGCCGCCGCCGTACTTGGTCGGCTGCACGGCGCCGACCGGGCCGAACTGGGCGAAGCCGAACCCGATCACGAAGACCACCGCGGTCGCCGCGGTGATCAGACCGAGCCGCAGGGACGTCCGGAACAGCGCGTGGTCGGGGGTGCGCCGGACGAGGTGCCAGGCGCTGACCGAGGCCATCAGCATCCCCCCGGTGACCAGGCCGGCGGAGACCACGTGGCCGAGGGCGAAGCCGAGGGCGGGGTTGGTGAGCAGGGCGGTGAAGTCGGTGAGCTGGGCGACGCCGTCGCGCAGCTCGTAGCCGACCGGGTGCTGGAGCCAGGAGTTGGCCACCATGATCCAGAAGGCTGAGGCGTACGCGGTGAGCGCGACTCCCCAGAGCAGTGCCAGATGCAGGCCACGGCGCAGCCGGTGCCAGCCGAAGATCCACATGCCGAGGAAGGTCGACTCGAGGAAGAAGGCGACCAGCGTCTCGATCGCCAGCGGGGCGCCGAAGACGTTGCCGACGTAGCGCGACAGGCCGCTCCAGTTCAGCCCGAACTGGAACTCCATCACGATGCCGGTGGCGATGCCGAGCACGTAGTTGATCACGTAGAGCTGGCCCCAGAAGCGGGTCAGCCGCTCGTAGACCGGTTTGCGGGTGACGAACCAGGCGGTCTGCAGGCCGACCAGCAGGGTGACCAGGCCGAGGGTGACGATCACGAAGAGGAAGTGGATCGAGGTGGTCGTGGCGAACTGCAGGCGGGCGAGGAGCAGGGTGTCCATGGCCGGCTCTCCAACGCTTGGCTCCTGTGTCGTAGCAAGCCTACACGTAGACTGGCTACGTATCACTACTACGCCTTGTCGTAGAAGAGAGTACGACATGGCGTAGTAGTGCGCGACCCCGCGCGAGCGGGTCAGTTCAGGAAGAGCGAGACGGGCAGGGCGACCAGGATGGACGCCACCGTCAGCGCGGTTGCGCCGAGCACCCGGGGCGGGCGGTCGGCCACCAGCAGCCGCTGGACGCGGACGTCGAGGTCGCGGTCGCCCATGCCCAGGGCGCCGGCCGGCGTGATCCGGTCGCCGCACGCGGCGAACCTGCGCAGTGCCCCGGCGAGCGGCTCCTCCGCGTGCAGCTCGCGGGCCTTGTCGTCGGCGCGCATCTCGACCAGCAGGGCGACCCGGTCGTGCGCCTCGCGGACCCAGCGGAACCAGGGCAGCGCCCGGCTGAGCGCCGTGAACGGCAGCAGCACCAGGTCGTGCCGCTCCTGCGCGTGTGCCCGCTCGTGGGTGAGCACGGCGGCCAACTCGGCGCGGTCCAGCAGGCTCAGGGTGCCGGCGCTGACCACCACCCGCGGCCGCACCCCGGGCAGGCAGTACGCCGCCGCGCTCGGGTGGTCGAGCACCAGCGCGCCGGGGGGCGGCGGGGTCGTTCCGGGCGACCAGGGTGAGCAGGTCCCGGTGCCGGCGCTGGGCGCGTACGGTGCCGTGGATGCTGCGTACGGTCGTGGTGAGCAGCACCGCGCCGATGCCGAAGCCGACGCCGACCAGCCCCAGGTGCGCGGCGCCCAGCCCGACCGGGAGGGTGCCGTGGCTCAGGTCGGTGACGAGGGCG
>JAEVHO010000633.1 GCA_016802835.1 Micromonospora sp. ATA32
ACCAGCCCAGTCCGCCTGCCGAGCCGCTCCGGCGGCGGCCACATCAGGTTCCGCGCAGCTCCTCGACGGCCGCCCGGGCCGCCTCGCCCATGGCCAGGTGGCGGCGTCGCGGAGGAAGCGGCGGCGGTCGATGCTGCGTGCGGACATGGTGTGTTCTCCCCGTTCCTGATGCTGATCGGTCGGCACCGACCCAACCAGCCGCAGGCCGGCCGCGTCCAAGATCTACCACCGGAAGACGCGATATCCGGACCGCTATCGGACCAGCCCAGTCCGCCTGCCGAGCCGCTCCGGCGGCGGCCACATCAGGTTCCGCGCAGCTCCTCGACGGCCGCCCGGGCCGCCTCGCCCATGGCCAGGTCCACGTCGATGCGCCGGGCGTTCAACCGGTCGGTCCGCGCGAACACCGCCATCGCGTACCGGCCGCCGTCGGGGTACTCGGCGACGCCCGCCTCCAGGTGCAGCCCGGGCAGGGTGCCGGTCTTCGCGGCGACGTGCACGCCGGGCGGGAAGCCGGAGGCCAGCCGGGTCCAGAACAGCTGCCGGGACATCAGCTCCCGGACCATCGCGCAGGCCGGCGCCGGGCCGGCCTCGTCACGCCAGACCAGCCCGAGCAGTCGGGTCATCTCCCGGGCGGTGCTCGACGTGGTGTGCCCGGGATCGAAGACCCGCATCGCCCGGACCCGCTGCTCGGACAGGGTGGGGAAGATCCGGGCGAACTCGGCGGCGTCGCGGGCCCCGACGTCGGCGAGCATCGTCTCGACCAGCTGCCGTGGGCCGCCGACGATCCGGGTACGCGGCAGGTCCAGCTCGGCCGCGAGCATCGGCAGCACGTCCGCGCCGACCCGGCGCAGCAGCAGGTCGGCGGCGGTGTTGTCGCTGACCGACATGGCGAAGTACGCGAGGTCGCGCAGCGACACCTCGGCGTCGTCGGAGCAGCCGGCGACCCCCCAGCCGCCGAGCCGGTCCGCCGCCCGGACGAGGATCCGCTCCGCCGGGTCGAGCTGGCCGGCGGATGCCTGCCGGGCGAACTCGAGCACCAGCAGGATCTTGAACACCGAGGCGATCACCGTCTGCTCGTCCGCCCGCACCGCCACCTCCCGGCCGTCGTCGACGTCGACGACGTGCAGGCTGGCCGTCACGCCGGCCCGGCCGAAGATCTCCGCGATCCGCTCCCCCGCTGCCATCCCGGCACGGTATCCGCTGGCCGGCGCCGCCCGGTGCCGCATCCCGACCGCCAGCGCCGGACGGCGCGCCGGCGTAGGGTCCGGCCGTGGACCTGCTCCGGCACCTGCGGCACTTCGTGGTGGTCGCCCGCGAGCTGCACTTCGGGCGGGCGGCGGAGCAGCTGGGCATGGCGCAGCCGCCGCTGAGCCAGTCGATCCAGCGGTTGGAACGGGAGCTGGAGGTGGAGCTGTTCGACCGGTCCCGCCGCCAGGTCCGGCTCACCACCGCCGGTCAGCTGCTGCTCGGTGAGGCCGACGAACTGCTCGCCGGCGACCAGCGGCTGCGCAACCTGATGCGGCAGGTCCGGCAGGGCGAGCTGGGGGTGCTCCGGGCCGGGGTGCCGCCGGAGACACCGGCGGTGACCCTGCGGACGCTGCTGGACCGGCTGACCGGGCGGGCGCCCGGGCTGGACGTCGACCTGCACGAGCTGACCAGCGCCGAGCAGGTGCGGATGCTCGGTGAGGGGCGGCTCGACGTAGGACTGCTGCACCACCCGGTGGACGGCGACGGGCTGCGGCTGGGCGCCCCGGTGGACGTACCGCTGGGGGTGTTGCTGCCGCGGGCGTCGCCGCTGGCCCGGTCACGGGAGGTCGACCTGGCCGAGCTGGCCGGACTGGATCTGATCACCGCGCCACGGGCCACCGCGCCGGGCTGGCACGACCACCTCCTCGACGTGTGCGCCCGGCACGGCTTCACGCCGGGACGGTGCGGCCCGCCCGTAACCCGGAGTTCCTGTTCGGCCTGGTGCTGGCCGGTGGCGGGGTCGCGATCGAGCCGGAGGCCCTGGCCCGCCGGGAGCCCCGGATCGCCTGGCGGCCGGTCGCCGGCGCGCCGCTGGTCAGGCGGATCTCGGCGGCCTGGCCGCAACGCGCGGCGCATCCGGCCGCGCCGATGTTCGGTCAGGTCGCCGCCGAGGTACTGGCCGGCGGCGAGCCGGAGCCTCCGCCGGTCTGGGAGGCGCCGGCACAGCAACCCTGGCCGGTGCTCTTCGAGGCGGGCCGCACCTCGGCCACCGGTTGACGCCGGGCCGCACCTCGACCACCAGTTGACGCCGCCCGGCAGCACCTCGCCCGCCGCCAGGCTGGTGCGCCGCCGCTCCCGGGCACGCGCCGCCGCCCGATCGGTGCCGGAAGTTGCGGTCGCGCTCTCCCGGAATTCACGCCAGGCCCACTAGCATCGCTAAGCATGAATATGAGCAGTGTCACCCGCTCGCGATCCGGGCGGCTGATCATGGCGTTCGCGGTGGCCATCACGGTGCTGACCTCGATTCGTCAGAGGGTTTCGATGCCCTCCTGACTGATTTGGCTTGACCGTTTTGTCCCCTGTGGTTGGGGGGGCGGTTTGCCGCGTGTCGCTGCGG
>JAEVHO010000634.1 GCA_016802835.1 Micromonospora sp. ATA32
CGGCCGCCCTTGGTGTGCCAGGTGTCGGCCTGCCGGGTCCAGATGTCGTAGCCGAGGAACCGCGCCTTGCGGGTGCGGGCGTGGGTGATCAAGGTCTTCTCGGTGGAGAGGGCGAGCTTCAGGTCGTCGCGCAGGAACGCGGCGAGCTCGTTCTTGATCTGTTCGGCTTCGGCCTTGGTGCCGGCGAACCCCAGGAGGTGATCGTCGGCGTAGCGGATATAGCGCAGCCGGCGGTAGTCCGGGTCATGCACGTCCACGCTGGGGATCGACTGCTGGAGTTTACGCAGAGTTTTGACCTTGTCGGGGTCACCTTTGCGTTTCCAGTAGCCGATCCTCGCGGTCACGTTGCCGTATTCCCGGTTATGCCCTCGGGCTGTTCCGCGTGTCCAGGCCGGGACCATTTCCTGTTCCACGAAGGTGTCGAGACGGTCGAGATAAATATTAGACAGGATCGGCGAGATGACTCCGCCCTGCGGCGCGCCGGAATGGGTGGCGTGCCACTTCCAGTCTTCCAGGTATCCCGCCCGCAGCATGCCCCTTACCAGTTGCAAGAACCGCTGGTCTCGGATTTGCTCGGCCAGGATCGCGAGCATGACCTCGTGGTCGAGGCTGCCGAAGCAATCGGCGATATCGCCTTCGATGAACCAGGTTGTGCCCGTCCATGTCGAAGCGATCTCGTCGAGAGCGGTATGACAACCCCGACCAGCCCGGAACCCATGTGATCTGGCCGAGAACCGCGGCTCGTAGTACGCCTCCAACAGCAGACGCACCACCTCGCCGACAAGCTTGTCCGACCAGGCAGGCAGCCCGAGGGGCCGCCGGGTTCCGTTCTTCTTTGGGATGTAGACCCGACGGACCGGAGCGAACCGATATCGCTCGGCTCGAAGCCGATCGATGATCTCCCGGATCGTTGCCAGACTCATCCCGTCGGGGGTCTTCCCGTCGACCCCGGGTGTCATCGCGCCGTCGTTGGCGTAAATCCTCCCGTAGGCCATCAGAAACAACTGCTCGTTGAACAGTTGCCGATACAGCCGTTCCAGGGGAAGTTTCCGCCGTCCCCTGTCACGCAGGACTTTGAGTACCGTGTCAGCGCTCTGCATTACGCATACCTCCACCGTTTCTTCAAGGCCCGCATCACCTGTGCCCCTTCGCCCTGTGAACGGCTTTCCCGCTCTCCCTGGCCGGTCGTGACTCCGGCGACTACTACGGGCACTCCGTCACCGCCAGCCGTGCTGGGACGGTGATCCCACGTTCGTCTCTGACACACGATCAGCACGGCCCAGGCGCCCCACTCATCTCCTTAAATGCCCTCGTTGGACATCGCTCCCGCCGCGAAGGTTGACCAGGGCGAACCAGTACACCCCGGCCACGACGGGCACCGGTTCCAGGTGCCATTCCGGTCGCAGTAAAGTGCTGCCGCTGGAGATTGGGGTTCAAGCAATCAAGCCTTCGCCATACCGCGCGGGTCTCCCGGCACGCTGTCCCAGGCACCTGGACCCAGCTGCCGGTTTCCTGGCATGCTCTTGTCCCCTTCGCCTTTCGGCTCCAGGTAAGCCATCAGACCCAGCAGACCTCCCTTCGAGTCTGTCCCGCCTGCGGCGGGGATGTGTCAGAGCGCCTCGTGGCGCACTGATTGCCCTTCAGGATCAGCAGGTAGTGGGCGCGTAGGGGTCCGGTGATCAGGCGGGCGGTCTTCTTCGTCGTGTGCAGTGCGTCCAGGGTCAGCATCATCCCGGCCACGTCCAGCGGTGCCAGCAGGTCGGCGACCACCGCGTTCTCGCCGCGTTTGTCCGGGACCTGGCGTTGGCCCAGGATCACCCCGCTGTGGTGGGTGATCGCCGCGACGAGGAACACCTGCCCGGCCACGGTGCGGGTGCCGTGCAACAGTTTC
Organism: Micromonospora sp. ATA32; assembly: GCA_016802835.1. Taxonomy (GTDB): domain Bacteria; phylum Actinomycetota; class Actinomycetes; order Mycobacteriales; family Micromonosporaceae; genus Micromonospora. Next base: position 1,892 of record JAEVHO010000634.1, read on the forward strand.
CCGTCGACCGCTGCCGCGGGGAGCAGCCCGGCCGGCACCGGGTGAGTCATCGCCCGCTGCACGACGCGGCGTTGCTCGCGTTCGACCGGTCCTTCGGCGGCCGCGATGACCGGGACGCAGGCGTCACCTCTCACGACGTCCGCAGCGTATCCGCAGGTCGCTGTGTCGAGGGCGTCACCGTCCAGGCCGGCCAGGACCCGGCGGAAAGTCCGTTCGCTGGGCACCGTGTACCGGCCGAGCAGCGGGTTGAACCGGGCCCCGATGCGGTGCAGGACATCCTGCGGGGTGCCCGCTGCCCATTGCCAGATCGCGGTCACGCAGTCGTTTCCCGCCACGAGTGTCGCGCAGGCAGTCAGGACCAGAATCACCAGCAGCGGATGCCGACGACCCCGCAACCGGCGCGGGTCCGGCACCTGCCGCAGCCGGTCGAGCAGCGATGACGCCATCGACAACGGGTCAACCCCACCGGGGTCCACCGCGAGTTCGGCCTCCCACAGGGCCAGATCGGCGAGGTGGTCAACAACAGGGCTGATCGGGGAAGATGACGACACGAGCGCGACTCCTGAAACGATCTTCTGGCCTAGACACCCGAAAGATCATCAGAAGTCGCGCTCGTCCCACAACTCCAACCTCGTCCGGTCCCCAACACGGACAGAACGTCTCAAGCCGGAACAACGCCGGGGCCCTGGGCC
>JAEVHO010000635.1 GCA_016802835.1 Micromonospora sp. ATA32
ACACACACATGATCATCAGGGCGGCTGCACCCACCTCACCCGCCCCACCCGCGGCGTCCACCCTGGTCAGACAGCTAATGGCGGCTGCCGTACTAGTGACGTGCAAAGGCGCCGCTGAGGCAAGGTAGTTGCCTGCTGTCACGGTCGCCAGACGACCTCTTTCCAGAAGTCCCCCGTGCCGGGTTGGCTGATCAGCCCTTGGCGGTGCAGAGACTTGACCGCTTGTCGTACGTGAGGCGCCCAGGCTTGACCGAGCACCTCGCCGTAGACCTCGGGTACCTTATCAACGATCCGAACTTGCCGACGCTGGTTGAGTATCTCGACGATGTTCCGCTCAATTGCCCGTGACCAGCGTGGCGCATTCTCGGCCTTGTACTGCTCGGCATCGAAGACCGGACCGTCGCCGAACAACGTGTTGGCGGAGTGCTCGCCGCGGCGAATCTGGTCCTGAACCCAGGCCTCCTCCCACTCGACGCCCGCTTTACCGAGGGTGTCGGCGAAGTGCCAGGCCCCTTCGCCATGCGTGGTGAACAGGGCAAGGACGTACTTCGGCGCGAGGCCGGGCCGCGGCCGTACCGGCATCTGCACGGCTTGGTAGGCGGAGCCCTGGGTCAGATCTCGTGCGTACCGTTCCGCAACCCGCAAGGCGACGTCGGTGGCGCGTTGTTCATCGCCTGTATCCGTGACCTCCGCGAAATAGCTGCGCCACCAGTCCCCGCCCAGAAACCGGTCCAGTCGTGCGGCCGTCCTTCGATCGCTGTCCGACAACCCACCTGGCCTCTCCGCGGCGACGTAAACGGCGCGTCCCATGCGTGCCACCGAGGAGACGCTGAAGTGCAGCAAGACTTCGGTCGGCGGCCAGTTCGGGCGGCCGAGTAGGCGAGTTTTGATCAGATCGAAGTCGAGGGCGGGGCCGAAAGGATCGAGAAAGGCGAAGAGTGACGCGCCCTTGGCGCGTGCCAGCAACTCGGGCAGGTGTTGGTCAAGGCTGCCCTGACGGAGTTCGCGTTGGACCGCGCCACCCTTCAAGCGGAGCACCTGCTCCAGATTTGCGAAGCTGTCCGGGTCCTGCTCGACGAAGAAGGCGAGTACGTCGCGGAAGCCCTGAACGAACTCGGCGCACCGGGACAGCAGTAGCGGCGAACCCGGCTCCCCGCCCTCGTACTCGCCTCTGCCGGCATAGCCGTCCAGGAAGACGACCGGATTGCCCTGCCCCGTCTTGGAGGCGAACACCACCGGGTAGCGCTTGAGGATGCCGTGCTTGAGCGCGGCGGCCGCCTTCTTCGACCTGAAGAATTCGTCGTTGGCAGACACGGCACCTCCCCGCATCGATCACCATTGGTGATGCGAAGGTAGCGCTGTGTTGGTGCGCCTGCTGACCCTGGGTCGATCTCCAAAAGGTTCGCTCGACTTGCAACAAGGCCCGGGAGCAGCGCCGACACGCCCCGGTTGCTAACCGTTGGACCGGATCTGAGTCCATGATCCGACACTCCCAAGAGGCGTCGCAATACGCTCTTAGGGGGGTGGTCGAGGTCGGCTCCTGGGTGAGTCGTTAGGGCATCAGCTCCGTAGCATCGGAGCGTCTACTGCGCCGGGCGTTCGGCGACGTAGGTGCCACGGCCGGGCTGACCCGTGATCAGCTCGCGGTCGTGCAGCAGCGAGAGCGCGCGCGAGGCCGTGTTCATGTGGACTTGGTACGACTCGGCGAGCTCCCGCGTGGACGGCAGCTTGTCGCCGGGCTTGAGTTCACCGCTCCTGATTTTCGCGGCGATGTCATTGGCGATCTGACGGTATGGCGCTTCAGCTGTGGGCATGGGAAGACTCCGGTTGGTTCGGCGTCTCCGATCATGCCGGGCCTACACCAGTATCTGCAACAAGTTGTCGCGTCATGACAACCAAGGGTCGACCTACACAGGTATTTGGGGTAGGTTGCTGGAGTGTCCGGCTCCGGTTGGTTCGGCAAACCCTGGGGGCGGACACCAAAGGTTGGCTCCGGGGTCGTACCGCCGAACAGGGCTGCGGTCACGGGGCCGGCGCCGGTCCGCGTCCCCTATCGGCGGCCCGGGCCGCCTTCCAGCGCGACGATCGCGACGACGCGACGACGCGACGACCGGAGGGTGGCTCATGCGTAACGTGCTCTCCCTGTTCCGCCGCGCCACGCGGCGCCGACCGCACCGTCCACCGAACGCAGGTTGGTACCGCTCCGAGTCGTGCCGCCCGCTGACCGCCGGGCAGATCCGGGACCGGCAGTTCCACCAGGTACGACGCGGACTCGACCCGGTGGAGGTGCACGCCTTCCTGCACCGGGTCGCCGGTGAGCTGGCCAAGGCCCGGCGGGACCTGGCGCTGACCGCCGAGGAGAACATCCGGATCAAGCGGGCGTTGCGGAGCTGGCAGTCCCGGTTCACCCCGGGCGCGCGGTGGTGAGCCCGGCGCAACCATGGGTGCCAAAAGAGTGCTGTGACACCCATGGTGTTCCACCGCCGGGTCGAGGCTGCCCTGGGAACGGGCGGACGGCGAGGGGCATGCGGCCGAAGGGGCGAACAGCGGCGGAGGGTGGGCGTAAGGGGAGCG
>JAEVHO010000636.1 GCA_016802835.1 Micromonospora sp. ATA32
CGGGGCAGCCGCCCTCGGCACCCGGGTCAACGTGTCGGTGGCCGACGTGGAGAGCGGTGAGTCGCTCTTCAGCCGGGGTGCGGACGACGGCACGGTGCCGCGCTCGAACCGCTGATCGGGGCAGCCGCCCTCGGCACCCGGGTCAACGTGTCGGTGGCCGACGTGGAGAGCGGTGAGTCGCTCTTCAGCCGGGGTGCGGACGACGGCACGGTGCCCGCCTCGGTGACCAAGCTGGCGACCGCGGTGACCGTGCTCGCCGCCCGTGGACCCGGCTACCGGATCCCCACCCGGGTGGTGGCCGGCGCGACGCCCGGCGAGGTGGTGCTCGTCGGTGGCGGCGACCCGACCCTGGCGGTCGACCGGAAGGGCTTCTACCCCGGCGCGGCCCGACTGGAGGAGCTGGCCGGGCAGGTGAAACAGGCCCTCGGGGGCGCCGCACCGACGAAGGTCACCGTCGACTCGTCGCTCTTCCCCGGCCCGGTCTACGGGCCCGGCTGGGATCCGGACATCCCGACCGGGGGCTTCGGGGCGGCGATCACCGCGCTGATGACCGACGGCGCCCGTCGGGATCCCGTGGCGGCCCGGAAGAACTTCGACGACAGCCACGGGTGGGCCGAGCGGGTCCCCCAGCCGGACCTCACCGCCGGGCGTGCGTTCGCCCGGCTGCTCGGGCTCTCCGGGGACGCCGCCGAGGTCGGACGCGGCACCGCCCCGACCGCCGGCGCGAGCGCGGCCACCGGAACCCCGGCGCCCGGCACCGAGCTGGGCAAGGTCGAGTCGCTGCCGATGGTGCGGCTGGTCGACATCATGATCACCGACAGCGACAACGTGATCGCCGAGGCGCTTGCCCGGCAGGTCGCGCTGGCCCGCAACCAGCCGGGGTCCTTCACCGGCGGCGCGGCGGCGATGGACGCGGTCGTCGGCGAGCTGAATCTGCCGGCCGCCGAGATCGACCTCTCCGACGGCAGTGGACTTTCCCGGAAGAACCGGATCAGCCCGTCCCTGCTGACCGACCTGATCACGCTGGCCGGCGACGGCAGCCACCCGGAGCTGGGCGCGATCTTCGGCGGCCTGCCGGTCGCCGGCTGGTCCGGCACGCTGGACGGGCGCTACCGGGCGACGGTGACCGCCGCCGGGGCCGGGGTGGTCCGGGCCAAGACCGGGACGTTGACCGGGGTGCACGCGATCGCCGGCCTGGTCACCACCGCCGACGGTCGGCTGCTCACCTTCGCCGTCCTCACCGACCAGGCCCCGCCCGACACCCCGGACGACACCCGCCAGGCCCTCGACCGGATCGCCGGCGCCCTCGCCACCTGCGGCTGCCGCTGACCCCCGCCCCCTCCCTTCCCGCCCCGCGGGGCGGGGGCGGGGGCGGACGCGAGCCCGGGCCGGGCTGTGCGGGCGCGGGTACGGTGGGGTGCATGGCGCAGTTCGTGGACTGGGATCTGGCCGCCGCGACGGCGGGGGCACTGAGCAAGTCCGGCCCCCGGGTGTCGTACGACGAGGCGACCGACGTGGTCGGCGAGCTGCGGCGGTTGACCGACGAGGCGGCCGGGCACGTCGCGGACTACACCGGTCTGCGCTCGCAGGTCGCGCATCCTCCGGTGCGGGTGGTGGACCGGCGGGACTGGGCGGCGACCAACATCGCCGGGCTGCGCGAGGTGATCACCCCGCTGGTCAGCCGGCTCTCCAAGGACAAGCAGCCGGGGCCGCTCACCGAGGCGGTCGGCTCCCGGCTGACCGGTGTGCAGGCCGGCAGCGTCCTGGCCTACCTCTCCGGCCGGTGCTCGGCCAGTACGAGGTCTTCTCCGCCGACCCCGGACAGCTGCTGCTGGTCGCGCCGAACATCGTCGAGGTGGAACGGAAGCTGGGGGCGGACCCGCGGGACTTCCGGCTCTGGGTCTGCCTGCACGAGGTGACCCATCGGACTCAGTTCACCGCGGTGCCGTGGATGCGGGCGTACTTCCTCGGTGAGGTGCAGGCCTTCGTGGACGCCGCCCAGGGCGGCGAGCACGTGCTGGAGCGGCTGCGCCGGGGCGTGGGCACCCTTTCCGACGCGGTCAAGGACCCGGAGAGCCGGGCCAGCGTGCTGGACATCGTCCAGACGCCCGCTCAGCGGGCCGTGCTGGACCGGTTGACCGCGCTGATGACGCTGCTGGAGGGGCACGCCGAGTTCGTGATGGACGGCGTCGGCCCGCAGGTCATCCCGAGCGTGGAGCGGATCCGGGCGTCGTTCAACCGGCGGCGGGAGTCGGGCAACCCGCTGGAGAAGGCGATCCGCCGGCTGCTGGGCGTGGACGTCAAGCTGCGCCAGTACGCCGAGGGCCGCAAGTTCGTGCACGGCGTGGTCGAGCGGGTCGGCATGGAGGGCTTCAACAAGGTCTTCGGCTCGCCGCTGACCCTGCCCCGGCTGGACGAGCTGGGCGACCCGGATGCCTGGGTGTCCCGGGTACACGGGCCGGCCGGCGCCACCCCGGCCGCCGGCTGACCGCCCGCCCGTGGCCGCGCTCGCTCCGCCGGTCGCCACGATCCGGGTCGCGGTCCGCCGCGCGCTGACCGGCGTACCGGCCGAC
>JAEVHO010000637.1 GCA_016802835.1 Micromonospora sp. ATA32
CCGTCCTGGAGGACTTCTCGCTGACTCTGGCCGACGGTGACCATCTCGCCGTGGTCGGACCGAGCGGCGCGGGCAAGTCCACCCTGGCCGCGCTGCTGGTACGGGCCGCGCGCGCGGCCCGTCCTGGAGGACTTCTCGCTGACTCTGGCCGACGGTGACCATCTCGCCGTGGTCGGACCGAGCGGCGCGGGCAAGTCCACCCTGGCCGCGCTGCTGGCCGGGCTGGTGGCGCCGCAGTCCGGCACGGTCCACCTGGCCGGCGCGGCGGTCGCCGGCACCGAGCCGGGCGTGCTCGCCCGGATGCGGGTGCTGGTGCCGCAGGAGGCGTACGTCTTCACCGGCACCCTCGCCGACAACCTCCGCTACCTCCGGCCCGACGCCGACGACCCGACCCTGGAGGCCGCCCTCGACGCGCTCGGCGCCCGCGCCCTCGCGACCCGCCTGGGCGGCCCTGGTCGCGCCCGGTCGCGCCCCGCCACGCTCTCCGCCCGGCGAGCGACAGCTGATCGCCGCCGTGCCGGACCTGGCTGGCACCCGCCCCCACTGGTGATCCTCGACGAGGCCACCTGTCACCTGGATCCGGGGCTGGAGGCGACGGTCGAGGACGCCTTCGCACGGCGGGCCGGCAGCCTGGTGGTGATCGCGCACCGGATCAGTTCCGCGCTGCGGGCCCGCCGGGTGCTGGTGCTCGACGGCGACGAGCCGGTGGTCGGGACGCACGAGCAGTTGCTGACCCGCTCCGCGACCTACCGGGAACTCGTCGGCTGCTGGGACGATCTCCCGGTGCCGCCCCGGGCGGCCCCCGCCCGGCAGGTGTGAGGCACCGGCCCAGGTCACGGTCGTCGGTGGGATGGTCAGATCCAGCCCGCCTCGCGGGCGACCCGCACGGCTTCCACCCGGGTTCGCGCGCCCGTCTTACGGACGATCCGTCCGAGATGGTTGCGGACGGTGCCGCAGGTGAGCCCGAGCGACACCGCGACCTCCGCGACCGGCGCCCCCGCCGCGGTCAGCGTCAGGACCTCGATCTCCCGGCTGGTCAGCGGTCCGTCCGCCCGCAGCGCCGCGACCACGAGGTCCGCGTCGAGCACCGGCTCACGGCGGAACAGCCGCCGGATCCCGTCGACCACGCGGTGCGGGGCGACGTCGCTGCCGAGGATGCCGACCGTCCGCGTCGGGGAGAACATGCCGCGCAGCCCCCGGGCCCGGCGGGGATGGGCGAGCACGAGGAGAGGACACTGGCCGACCGGGCCGGTCCCCTCCCCCGCGATGAGGTCCAGGTCGACCACCACCACGTCGGGGCGTTGCGCCCGTACCGCCGGGTGGACCGCGTCGCCGTGATCCACCTCCGCCACCACACTGATGTCCTTCTCGGCGGCGAGGACGAAGGACAGCGCACCTCTGACCAGGGCACCGTCCAGGGCGAGCAGGGTACGGATCACGATGAGCCTTCCCGTGCATCTCGAGCCTCGATCACCCAACGTCAGCATTCAAGCACGCACTCGATGGTTCCGCACGGTGGCGGGCGGGCGCGGCGCGCAGCCCTCGGACCCACCCGCCGACGGCCAGTGCGGTGTCCATGGCCAGCCGCTGCGGCGGGTCCCGACTCCCCCCGCCGGCCACGACGTCACCCACTAGAACCAGCCGTCACGCCGCGCGCGCCACACCGCCTCCATCCGGTTGCGAGCCCCCGTCTTGCGCAGGATCGCCGACAGGTGGTTGCGCACCGTCCCGTGTGCCAGGAAGAGCCGCCGGGCGATCTCCTTCAGCGGAAGACCCTCGGCGGCCACCCGCAGCACGTCCAGTTCCCGGGCCGTCAGCGGCATCTCCGTGGGACTCAGCACCGCCACCGCGGCGGCCGGGTCGATCGCCCGCTCCCCGGCGGCGAGTGCCCGAATCGCCCGGAGCAGGTCCGCCAGCGATCCGTCCTTGCCGATGAGACCCCGCGCCCCGGCCGCCAGCGCCGCCTCGACCAGTGCCGGGGTCCACCGGTGACTCATCGCCAGTACGGCGGTGCCCGGTGCCTCGACGCCGATCCTGGTCATCACCGTGACCGGGTCGGGCAGTTCCGGCACCAGATCCAGCACCGCCACGTCGGGCCGGCTACGCCGGATCACCGTCAACAGCTCGCCGACGCGCCTCACGTCGGCGACCACCCTCATGTCCTCCTCACTCGACAGCGCGGCGCAGAGCGCGCCGCGCAGCAAACCCATGTCCTCGGCGACGACAACGTGGATCACCACGCTTCTCCGATCTCGGGTACGCGTCACGATGGCCACCGACCCGGTTCCTCCAGGGAAACGGCCAGAGCCCAATCGCGGCGAATGACGGTCAGGCCTGAGCCCGGGGCGCGCCACAGCGGACGGGCACGGGCGCGGTTGAACCCGCGAGCGGAAGGACGCGACCTTCGGGCCCTGGTCCGCCGGGGCGGGCAACCGACCTCAGCCGGGACGGGCCACCACTGAGGGAGACAGGCCCTCGACGAGGTCCGGCACCGGGTCGTGGCACCGGCCGGCGCCGCACCACGACTGCCAGCCGGGGCGCGCGGAGCAACCCGGCCGGCCGGAT
>JAEVHO010000638.1 GCA_016802835.1 Micromonospora sp. ATA32
GATCTGCGGCTGATCGTGGACGACGGCGGTGACGGCAACGGCCAAGACCACGCGGATTGGGCCGGTGCTTGGCTGCACTGCGCCGCCTAGATCTTGGACCAGTGGCCGCCCGTCAGCCGGCTAGTACGTCGGGAGATCGTCGAGTACAGCTACTACTCGGAGATCCAGTTGGACTTGGGCGGCGCTTGCACCCGATTCCAGAGCGATGCCGGTGTCGACGATGAGGTGACTGGCGGCAGCGTCCGGTTCCGAGTGCTCGGGGACGGCGTTATGCTGTGGCAGTCGCCCGTGCTTACCAGGCCGTCTGCGTCGCTTCGCGCCGACGTCAACGTCACCGGGGTGGACGATCTGCGGCTGATCGTGGACGACGGCGGTGACGGCAACGGCCAAGACCACGCGGATTGGGCCGGTGCTTGGCTGCACTGCGCCGCCTAGATCTTGGACAGTGGCCGCCCGTCAGCCGATAGCGGGGGGAGGTGGATGGCGTCGCTGGCGCGCCAGCGACGCCATCCACCAGTACGGCTTGGACAAACAGCGAGTGCGGGTGCTACCTGCCCGGATCGCCCTCTACTTCACCCTGGCCTTGTGGTTTTGCCCTGGACAGGGATACGCCGAAGTGCTGCGGTGCTGTTCCGACAGTTTCGGCCTCATGCGTCGCACCGGTCGATGGCGGATCCCGACGGTCTCGGCGCGGTCAAGGCCCGCCACCGCTTGGGGCGGGAACCACTCAAAGCGCTGTTCAGGCGCCTGCGCGGTTCACACGCCGACGCTTCCGAACCGGGCATGTCCGTGTTCGGTCTCGAGTTGGCCCTGTTGAACGTCTCGGTGGATGGCACCAGCCTGGACGTGGCCGACACCACGGCCAACCGGGCCGCCTTCGGGGCGCCACCACGAAACGGCAAGGGAGCCGCCGGCCCCTTCCCGAAGATCCGGCTGCTCACCCTGATCGCCTGCGGGACCCGGACGATCGTGGACGCCGTATGGGGTCCGTTCGCCACCGGTGAGCTGACGCTGCTGGGCAAGCTGGTCGGCCTGGGAGCGCTGCGGCCGGGAATGCTGGTCCTGGCTGACCGCTACTTCTCCGGGCATCCCCAGGTGGCGCAGGTGATCGCCACTGGTGCCGACCTGGTCTTCCGGGCCCAAAACAACCGCCGCCTGCCGATACTCACAGAGCTGCCCGACGGTTCGTACCTATCCGTGTTACCTGCGGCGAACCTGCCGACCAAGGGCGACCGGCTCCGGGCCGGCGACGGGCACTGCCCCCGCTTGGGCTTGAAGAAGCGTCAGGCCAGGGGCCTCACGATCCGGGTCGTCGAAGCCGTCGTCATCGTCGTGCCCGAACAGGGCGAGACTCGCACCGAGTCCTACCTGCTGATCACCACCTTGCTGGACCCCGTAGCGGCACCGGCGGAGAAGACAGCGGAGCTATACCACGAAAGGTGGGAAAGCGAGACTGGGTACGCGGACCTGAAGACATACCTGCGCGGGCGGCAGCACGTCCTGCGTTCCAACAACCCGAACGGCGTGGCACAAGAACTCTACGCGCTGTTGGTCGTCTACCAGCTTGTCCAGATCACCCGGTCCCGAGCCGCCCGAGCCCACCCCGACCAGGCTGGCCTCGATCCTGACAGGATCTCCTTCACCGTCACCCTGCGGGCACTGGCCCGCAGCATCGGCGAGACCGCCACAGCCGGCCGACTCCTGCGGGACGTCTTCGAGGAAGTCTGGGGGCAGCCCTTGCTGCAACGGCGCCCCGAGGCAAACCCCGTGAGTTCAAAGGCACTCCCGCCTTCGTCCGGGCCGTCCAACGGACCCCGCCCGGCCGGGTCACATACAAGATCGCCACACGAACACCGCTGGCATCATCGGCTTAACTCACCGGCGTTGGGGCAAGCACGACAACCACGGCGGTAACGTGCAGGTCATCACTGCTCCGGACGGGTGGCCGCTGTGGACCTCACCGGTACGTCCCGGCCGTGAGCACGACACCACCGCGCTGCGCGAGCACGGCATCCTGCCGCTGCTGAGCACCTGGACCGACGGCGACCTACGGGTCCTCGGTGATCTCGGCTACGAAGGCGAGGCCGACACGATCACGGTGGCGTTCAAGAAGCCGAAGAACGGTGCCTGCACCGACGTGCAGCAGGCAGTTCAACAAGGCCCACAACGCGGTCCGCCGCGCCATCGGCGAACGCGGGAACTCCCTGCTCAGACCACCTTCAAAGCACTGCGCAACGTCAGCCTGTGTCCCTGGAGCATCGGCCGGATCACCGCTGCCGCTTTGGTCCTGCTCCACATCGACCACGGCCGCACAACATGATCACCCAACGCCACCAACCGTTACTCGGAAAGGCTCACTGACCCTTTCCTCTCCAGCGATTCCGCTTGCCGAGAATTGAAGAGCCATCTTCCCCCGGGCGATGTCACCTTCGGTGATCGTGTAGATCGGGGCGAAGTAGCAGGCTTGCTCGCCGGGGGCCAGATCGCGGTCCGGTGATCCGTCAAGTCAAATGAGACAGTTGATGTCAGGTCTTCTGTAGTTCTGCGGCTGGTTGGTTGATC
>JAEVHO010000639.1 GCA_016802835.1 Micromonospora sp. ATA32
CAGGATCGGACGGCGGTAGATGAGGATGCGGTCCGGGAGCACGCCGGCGTAGTCCCAGCCCCGATCGGTCAGCGCGTGCCCCTCATAGAGGCCGAGCAGCTTCCTCGTCGCCCGGTGGCGGTCGTCCTCGGCACCCTGCCGGTCCGGCTGGTGGCCAGCGGCTGGCCCCCGCCCGGGTGGGTGGTGGTCGCCTGCGCGGTGGGCCAGGGTGACGCGCTGGTGTTGCCGGTGAGTGCCGGTCGGGCGGTGGTGGTCGACGCCGGTCCCGATCCCGCCGCCGTCGACGGTTGCCTACGCCGGCTCGGCGTGCGGGAGATCCCGCTGCTGGTGGTCAGCCACTTCGATGTCGACCACGTCGGCGGGGTCACCGGGGTGTTCCGGGGCAGGCGGGTGGCGGCGGTGCAGACGCCGGCGTGGGCGGAGCCGGTGACCGGGCTGCACCTGATACGCACCGCCGCCTCGGCCGGCGGGGCCGAGATCGGTGCCGCGACGGTTGGCTGGACGTACCGGGCCGGCGCGGTCGAGCTGGTGGTGCGCGGGCCCGTGTACCCCAGCGGGGCACCCGTTCCGATGCGAACAACAACTCGATCGTGCTGCTCGCCACAGTCGCCGGGGTACGCGTCCTGCTGCCCGGTGACGCCGAGACGGAGGAGCAGCGGGCGCTGCTGGACCGCTCCCCGCCCGGTGCGCTCCGCGCCGACGTGTTGAAGGTGGCCCATGACACCTTCACAACGGCACACATGAGCCGCGACGGAGGTGCCCACAACTAAAGGCGGGCCCGGCAGGTGTGTCACCACCTGTGATCCGGGCCCTTGATCAGGAAGTGAGTCCTGACCCATGACCATCATGGCATTCGCACCCGTCCCCGCCGGTAGTCGGCTGATCGACGCACCCACCGACCCGCGCCTGACCGTTCGGGCGACCCCCACCGTCGACCTCCCCCGGCAGGCCCGCGCCCTGCTCGACGCCGGTACCCCGGTCGCCGACATCGCCGCCCGGCTGGGCGTCAGCGAGACCGAGGCCCTGGACCTCAGCATCGACGACATCGCCCGCGAGTACGGCTGGACCCGGGGCGTCGGTCTGCGCCCGGAACTCAGCGACGACGAGCTGCTCATGCGGGCGTGGCAGGCCGACCGGGAAGGGGTCCGGCAGATCGCCCGTGCCCTGGCCGCCGACTGCCGCCGTGGTGCGCGGTCGACCACACCGACAGCGCCGAGATGGACGCCATGGTGGAGATGCGGCAGCACACCCGCACCGCCGCCGCCGTCGACCGCGACGGCGAGCGCATCGGCCAGGTCGACATCGTCGCCGTCGACGACCTGGAGACCGGGCAGCGCACCCCCGCCGAGGTCGTGATCGCCGGCTGCCGGGACTCGTACAGCCCGGACGAGGCCGAGCGGATCGCCGCCGGCATCGTCGAGGCCGCGCGGATCGTGCGGGCCACCCGATGAACACGCAGACGCGGGTGGTGTTCCTCGTCGACCTCGACAACCGGAAGGCCCAACTGCGGGTGCTGGACTGGCTCGACCGGCTCGGCGCCCACCTGGTCGCGCTGGTCGGCCCGGAGTCGTGGCGCGAAGCGCACGCCATGATCGGCAACGGTGAGGCGGACCTGATCGTCACCGACGACCATGACACCCTGCCCGGCGTGGTGGTGGCCTCCACCGCCACGATGCAGTCCACGAGCCGGGCCGGTGGGCTCGGCCGGTCGGGTGGTGTGCGGCCGGAGATGGTTCACCGCGGTGGCCTCGGCGCTGTCGTCGACCGTCCCGCCGCCCGGCCCAGGTTCGGTGTGCGGTGAGCCGGGCCCGCCGTGAGCGGCTGTACCGCGCCGTCGTCAAGATGACCGCCCGATACGGCGAGGCCGAACGCGCCTTCGGCCGCTACCCGCTCGACAGCCCGGAGGGCCGCAAGGCCGGGCGGGCGGCGTCCCGCCAGTTCCGCGCGGTCGTGCGGCTCACCCGGCTCCTTCTCGACGAGGAGGGCACGCGATGACCTGGCTTCTGCTGATCATCCCCGGCGGTACGGCCGCCATGACCGTCCCGTTCCTGATCGCCCGCGCCCTGGTCTACCGCGACACCGACGCCGTCTTCCGCGCGTCGGTGGTCGGTGAGGTCCAGGTCGCCAACGCCGAAGCCGCCGCGCGTGAGCGGGCCGCTTCGGCGGCCCAGCTGGACGCCGCGCACCACCACACCGCCGGCTGGGGCGGCGTACCGGGTGAGTGCGGCGTCGAGTGCGCCTGCGGCCTGACCTACGACGGGTTCGACACCATCGCCGAGGCCGCCGCGCTGCTGGACAACCACATCGCCCGGGAAACCGGCCGCCGTCAAAAGGAGATGACCCGATGACTGCCCCGACGATCAACGGCACCCGCTACCCGCAGCCCGTCGACGAGCTGCTGCCGGCCGCCCGGAAGCTCGCCGAGGAGCTGGCCGAGGTGCCGTCGCGGAACCGGCTGATGAAGGAGTTCCGCATCGGTGTGCCGAAGGCGACCGAGCTGCGTGAGCGCCTGGTCGCCGGCACCGACCAGCCGGCCGGCGCGGACCCCGCAGTGCCGCT
>JAEVHO010000640.1 GCA_016802835.1 Micromonospora sp. ATA32
GTGCCGGCCACCACCGCCGCGCCCACCCCGCCCCACAGCGAATGCCCGGACAGCAGCCAGCCGGGCGGCGAACGCCACCGGCGGCAGGGTCGCGTCGACCGCGCCGCGCGCCCGCCGAGCAGGTCGGCGAGCGATTCGGGCCGCTGCTGTGGTGGACGTCCGTGCTCTGGTCTGCAGCTCACCGTCACCTCCTCGGCTCCGCACCAACCTAACCGGATCGCGGCCGCGGCCCACCGGGTGGCGGCCCGGGACGTGCCGTACGGTGTGCGGGTGCGAGCGACGGCAAGAGGTTGGACAGCAGTCTGGTTGGTCATTCTGGCCATGGCGCAGGCGGCTGCTCTCTTCGTCGTCTGGCGCCTCGCCCTGCACTCCGAGCTAGGGCAGTGGCTCGACACCGTGGCGTTGACCGGCCACCGGATCGGCCAGGAACGCATCGACGGCCCGGTCGACCGCATCCTCAACGCCATGTCGGTGGTGTCGCTGCTGACGGCCACCGCGGTCATCGGTTTCATCGCACTGATCCGTGGCCGCAAGGCGCTGGCCCTGACGGCGACCCTGCTGATCGCCGGCGCGAACATCACCACCCAACTCCTGAAGTACGGGTTGACCCGGCCGGAGTTCGGCATCGACCCGGAACGGGCGGCGGTGGGCAACAGCCTGCCCAGCGGTCACACCGCCGTGGCGGCGTCAGTGGCGGTGGCGCTGGTCCTCGTCCTGCCCCGCAAGGTGCGGGCGCTCGGAGCGTTCATCGGCGCGGCCTACGCGGCGACCGCCGGGGTGGCCACCCTCTCCGCCGGCTGGCACCGACCCAGCGACGCGGTGGCGGCGTTCCTGGTGGTCGGCGTCTGGACGGCGCTGGCCGGCCTGCTGCTGCTGATCACCCAAGGCGAACAGGCCCAGGTCGAGTCCACCGACGCGCACCGGGTCCCGGCGGCCGTGCTCGGAATCGGCGGCCTGCTGGCGGTAGCGGCGTCGGCGGTCGCCCTGACCTGGCTCGTCGGCCTGCCCCGGGTCCCCGTGGACGAGCTGGCCCGCCGGCCGCTCTTCGTCGGCTACGCCGGCAGCGCGGCCGGCATCGCCGGGACGATCGCCGTGGTGACGGCGCTGGTGCTCGCCCTCGTACACCGGCTGGTGCCCCGCTACAAGGGCTAGCAGTCGGTACCGGCGACGATGCCGGGCATCCAGGTCCTGTGCCCGGCGAGCTGCCATTGTTTGATCCGCAGGTCCACTGATCGCTTTGATGTCACTGGTCGCGGTGAAGGTGTTCGGGCGAGACAGCGAGGGGTGCGTTGGGCATGGCGGGTGGGCGTCGCGCGGTTCGGGCAGCGCAAGGTCATGCTCACCGCTGGGGTGCTGCGAGCGTGCTGGTCTGTGGGGTTGGCCTTCATCGCCCCCGGCGCTGCCGGGCTCGTGCTCGTCATGGCCGTCGAGCTCGACCACAGCACGGCGGACCGGGTCGCCCGCACCCTGTCCGCGTGGTCGGTCACCAGCAAAGCCACCACGGCGGCCATGACTGCCCTGTGGGGTCTGCTGGCCAGCATCACCAGCCCCCGGACCGCGATCGCGATTGCCGGTCTCCTCATCCTGACAACCCCGCTCCTGCTGCCCCGACACGATCACGCGCCGCAGCATGAGCGGGAACTGGCCCGGAGCCACACATGACATACCGTTAGCGGTAGTACGTCCCGACCATGGTGCCGCTGGCGATCTCCCGATCGGTGAGCGCGCGGTGCACGTCGGTGAACTGCGGTGACTCGGGCAGCTCCAGCGGTTGGTTCAGGGCGTAGAGCCGGAAGAAGTACCGGTGCGGGTCCTCGTGGGCGGGCGGATGCGGGCCGCCCCACCCGGTTGTGCCGAACCCGTTGGGCCACTCCCGTCCGCCCTCTGGGACCGTGCCCTCGGCGACCCCGCCGGTGCTCGGCGCTATCCCGGTGACCAGCCAGTGCAGGAACGGGGTCTTCCCGGCGTCCGGGTCCTCGACGATCAGGACCAGCTCGCCCGCCAAGTCGGGGACATCGGCCCACTCCAACGGCGGTGAGACGTTTCCGCCGTCCCGGGCGAAGCGTCCCGGCAGCAGGTCGTGGTCGTTGAACGCGGTACTGCGCAGCATGATGCCGGCCATCTCAGCGCACTCCTCTCCTCGTCCGGCGGGCGGGTACCCCCGCGGGCGGCGCCGAAACTGTCGGCGCGCGGGCGGCCTGGCGCGCGTGAGAGGGTACGCCCGGTGGCCGCCGGCGGCGGTGGGCGGGGACCGGGCGGGGGAGGCATGGTGGACGCGGCGCGGACGGCGTTCCGGGACGAGTGCGAGCGGCTGGGCGCGATCCTGCGGAGGCTCGACGACGGCCACCTGGACCTGCCGACGCCGTGCCCGCCCTGGATGGTCCGCGAGCTCCTGGCGCACGTCCGCGCCGGCGTCGGGCGGCTCGCCGACATGCTCGCCCGCTCCGGCGCCGGCCCGCGCGGAGGTCGACGCCGCCGGCTACTTCGGCGCCAGCCAAGTTCGTTCCGGCCATCGACGAGGCCCGGATAGACACCGCCCGCC
>JAEVHO010000641.1 GCA_016802835.1 Micromonospora sp. ATA32
GATGCGGGGAAACTCGCACGTCCGGTGTGCGCCGTGAGGCGCTTCGTTGTATCCCCCGCGCAGCGGGGAGGAACTGGAGGGAGGTTCCTGGGTCTGCCGGCTTACCTGTAGCGCGAAAGTGTGAGGGGACAAGAGCATGCCGGAAACGCGGCGGTCGTCTGGAGGCGTCCAGGGCGATGCGCTTCGGGACCCGCCTGATATGGCCAAGGCTGGATTGCTTGAAGCCCAATCCCCGGCGATGAATGTGCGCATCCATCGGAATGACGCTTGAAACCGATGCCGCGTCGTGCGACAGCATGAACCCGGAGGCCGTCGCAACCTCCACGGCGTGGGGCACCGCCCAGCGAGGGCGGGTGAGGGGATGAGTGGGCGGCCTACGTCGGGCTCGACACGTATGACGAAGACGTACCACGGGATCGCCTACGGGATGCGAGTCCTACGGCGACGGAGTGCCCGTAGTAGTCGCGGGAGTCACGACCCGCCACGGAGGCCGGGAAAGCCGAGCCGCAGGGCGAAGGGGCACAGGTGATCACGATGTTCAGCGATGGGAGGTACGCGTGATGCGGAACGCCGCAACGGCGCTGAACGTCATCCGGGAACGCGGCAGGCGGGGCCTGCCGTTGGAGAGGCTGTATCGGCAACTGTTCAATCCGCAGTTGTTCCTGCTGGCTTACGGGCGCATCTACGCCAACACGGGTGCGATGACGCCGGGAGTCACGCCGGAGACCGCGGACGGCATGTCACTGGCCAAGATCGAGGCGATCATCGACGTCCTGCGTCGGGAACGCTACCGATGGCGGCCGGTCAAGCGGGTCCACATCCCGAAGAGCAACGGGAAGAAACGCCCGCTGGGCCTGCCGACGTGGTCGGACAAGCTGGTCGCCGAGGTGGTGCGCCTGCTGTTGGAGGCGTACTACGACGTCCAGTTCTCCGACCGTTCCCACGGTTTCCGTCCGGGCCGGGGCTGCCACACCGCGTTGAGTGAGGTGGTCGAGGTCTGGAAAGGCACACACTGGTTCATCGAGGGTGACATCTCCGACTGCTTCGGCTCCCTTGACCATCAGGTCATGGGCTCGATCCTGGCGGAGAAGATCCACGACGGCCGGTTCCTGCGGCTGGTGTCCAACATGCTCACGGCCGGGTATCTGCAGGACTGGCGGTGGCACGCCACGCTCAGCGGTGCGCCACAGGGCGGCGTGGCATCACCGATCCTGTCGAACATCTACCTGGACCGGCTGGACACCTTCGTCGAGCAGACTCTGCTGCCTGAATACCATCGAGGCGACCGGCGGCGACGTAACCGCGCCTACCAGGTCGTCGTCGATCAGATCGCGAAGGCCCGACGTCACGGTGACCGAGCTGCGGTCCGGCTGCTCATGCAGCGCCGCCGCCGGATACCGAGCCAGGACCCCAACGATCCGGGCTATCGACGACTCCGGTATGTGCGCTACGCCGACGACTGGCTACTCGGGTTCGCCGGACCGAGGCACGAAGCCGAACAGATCAAGACGAGGATCGCGACGTTCCTGCGTGACCAGCTCAAGCTGGAACTCTCGCCGTCCAAAACGTTGATCACCCACGCCACCAGCCAGGCGGCGCGGTTCCTCGGCTACGAGATCAAGACGCAACACTCGGACACGAAGATCACCCGAGGCCGCCGAGCGGTCAACGGAGCGATCGGATTGTTCGTGCCCCGCGACGTCATCAGGCAGCGATGCGCGAACTACCTGCGCGAAGGCAAACCCGCTCAACGCGGTGCGCTGCTTCACGACGACGACTTCACCATCGTCGCGAAGTACCAGGCCGAGTACCGGGGCCTGGTCCAGTACTACCTGCTCGCCCAGGACGTGTTCCGCCTGGACACCCTGCGCTGGGTCATGGAGACCTCGATGCTCAAGACCCTCGCAGGCAAACACCGGTCCACCGTCACGAAGATGGCCAGCAAGTACAAGACGGTCATCGGCACCCCCGACGGGCCACGGACCTGTTTCCAGGTCACCGTCACCCGGGACCGGGGCAGGAAACCACTGGTCGCCCGCTTCGGCGGAATCCCGCTACGCCGCCAACGCGCAGCAGTCCTGACCGACCAGTCACCGATCATGGCCAGCGCCAAACGCAACGAACTGATCCACCGGCTGCTGGCCGGACAATGCGAGCTCTGCGAGTCCACCGACAGGTTGGAAGTCCATCACCTGCGCAAACTCGCCGACCTCAACCGTCACGACCGGCCCGACAAACCCGCATGGGTGCACCTCATGGCGAAACGGCGCCGCAAGACCCTGGTCATCTGCCGGACCTGCCACGAGGACATCCACGCCGGCCGGAAAGGCGCATCCCTCCGGAACTGACCACTGGAGAGCCGTGTGTCAGGGAAACCGACCAGCACGGTTCGGGAAGAGGCCGACAGAAAAGGACCCACACCACGGGCACCTCGCTGGCGGCCCACTTCACTCGGCGGGAGGCCGCGCGGAAAAGGACCCCCACGGGCACCTCGCCGCGCGGCCCACCCAACC
>JAEVHO010000642.1 GCA_016802835.1 Micromonospora sp. ATA32
CACGCCAGTGCCTGAACGACAAGAGTCCACAGCAGATGGTGCGACAATGGAACCGTCAACCGACGACGAGATGATTCGCGACGACCGCTGGAAACCGCCAGGTGTACCCGATCATCTACGTCGACGCCCTGATGGTGAAGGTCCGCGACGGCGGGCAGGTGCGGAACAAGGCCTGCTACCTGGTCGTCGGCGTCGGCGTCGACGGGGTGAAACACGTGCTGGGGATCTGGGTGCAGCAGGCCGAAGGGGCAAAGTTCTGGATGCAAGTCTGCACCGAACTACGCAACCGCGGTGTGCGGGACGTGCTCATCGCCTGCTGCGACGGGCTCACCGGCCTACCCGAGGCCATCGAGGCCGTGTGGCCCCACACCACCGTGCAAACCTGTGTGGTGCACCTGATCCGCGCGGCCATGAAGTTCGTGTCCTACAAGGACAGACGTCAGATGGTCACCGCGTTGAAAGACATCTACACCGCCGCGACGGCCGACGCCGCCGAGACCGCTCTGCTCGCCTTCGCCGACAGCCCGCTCGGGAAACGCTACCCGGCCGCGGTCGCCGTCTGGGAACGCGCCTGGGACCGGTTCACCCCGTTCCTCGCGTTCCCACCCGAGGTCCGCCGGATCATCTACACCACCAACGCCATCGAGTCGTTCAACTACCAAATCCGCAAGGTCATCAAGAATCGGGGACACTTCCCCACCGACGACGCCGTGATCAAGCTGATCTGGCTGGCCATCGCCGACATCGAAGACAAACGCGCCCGGCAACGCGCCGCCGAAGCCGGCAAACCCCGCACCCAGGCCCGCCAAGCCCCACCCCGCCTCGTCGAAGGCGCCGCCGTCCACGGCTGGAAGCAGGCCCTCAACGCGCTGGACATCTTCTTCCCCAACCGTATCCCCATCGATGCCCGATAGTTAGACAGCACAGGACGTTACGCAGAAATTCGGACAGGCTCGGCAGTCGACGCATGCAGACTGTCCCGAACCGTCGGAACGCGAGAGGTCCACGACGTCAGTCCGACGCCGCTCGCCCCAAACACGACGAGCACGGCGTTTCGCATAGAGCTTGTCGGGACCATCTGCTCTTCGCGGCCAGCCACAGCCCTGCTCGCAGGCCACGACCGCACCCCGCGCCCTGAAAAAGGCCATCGACGCCGTTCGGGCATGACCCTGCCTCCGGTGGTGCTGGTGCCTGGTGCAGGGGTCGTCCGACGACTTCGACATGCTTCTGGCCGCCTGCGACCTGGTCATCGGCAAAGCCGGCTGGTTCACCCTCAACGAGGCGATCTTCAGCGGCCGGCCGGCCCTCATCGTCGATGTCGTCCCCGGCCAGGAGGAGTCCAATGCCCGCGCTGCCGAAGAGTTGGGGGTGGCACGGCCCGTCCAGCCGACCGAGATCGTCGCGTGGGTCCGCAGATACGCCAGCGCACCGGACCGGTTGCGCACCGACTTTACAGTCGACGGGCCCGCCGAACTCGTCGCGGGATGGCCGGCCCGCTGGCGCGCGAACTCAGCGGCCTGGTGACGATCGCGGACCCCCCGAACCAATCCCACATCGTTGACCGGGGTCCTTCCATGTGGTGTGGCGGGGTCAGTGGCCGCGGTAGAGGGCGTCGACGTCGGCGGCGTAGCGTGACTGAACCGCCTCGCGTTTGATCTTGAGTGTGGGGGTGAGTTCGCCGTCGGCTTCGGTGAGGTCTCGGGGCAGGATGCGGAACGTCTTGACCTTTTCCGCTCGGGATACCGTCTCGTTGGCCTGGTCGACGGCTGTTTGGATCTCCTGGCGCAGCTCGGCGTTGTCTCGCAGGTCCGCCACGGACGCGTGGGGATAGCCATGGGTGGCGCTCCACCGCTCCCACGCCTGAGGGTCGATGGTGATCAGCGCAGCCACATACGGCTGGTCGTCGCCGACGAGCATGCACTGGCTGATCAGAGGGTGCGCGCGGATGCGCTCCTCGATCGGGGCGGGAGCGAGGTTCGTGCCCGCCGCCGTCACGATGATCTCTTTGGTGCGGCCGGTGATGCGCAGGAAGCCGTCGTCGTCGAGGCTGCCCAGGTCTCCGGTGCGCAGCCACCCTTCGCTGGTGAACGTCGCCCTGGTGGCGTCAGGGTTGTTCCAATAGCCGGGGAACACCGGCTCGCCGCGGGCGAGGACCTCTCCGTCGTCGGCGATGCGGATCTCCACGCCGGGTATCGGGCGGCCGACCGTGCCGATCCGCATCGCGGACGGCAGGTTCAGCGTCAACGCCGGTGACGTCTCGGTCAGCCCGTATCCTTCCAACGCAGTCAGCCCGGCGCCGCGGAAGAAGTGCCCGAGCCGCTCTCCGAGCGGGGCGCCGCCGACGATCGCCATGCGGCACCGTCCGCCGAGCGCGGCCCGCAGTTTCCGGTAGGCGATTACGTCACACACCGCGTGTGCCAGCCGCATCAGTCCTCCTGGACCGTTCGGCGTGTCCATGGCGCGGCTGTAGCGGATGGCGACGCTGTCCGCGACGGCGAACACCCATC
>JAEVHO010000643.1 GCA_016802835.1 Micromonospora sp. ATA32
AGGCCGGCCCCGCCCGGCGGATGGCGGTGGCGCGCGGCCCTGGAACTGTTCGGCTGCGCACCGGGTGGAGACCCAGCTCGGGGCTGCTCGAGCGAGCCCTACCGCACCGGCACGCCCGGCCCGGCTGCTGGCGGACCAGCCGCGCGCTGACCGCCGCCGGGAGGTCGGCGCGCTGCTCGGCCGGCGCAGCCGGGCGCTCTCCGCGCTCTCCGGCGGCGCACTGCTGGCCGGGTCGGTCGCCACCCGTTTCGGCATCTTCCACGGCGGCGTCGCCTCCGCGAAGGACCCGACATACACGGTGCTCCCGCAGCGGGAGCGTCAGCCGCAGAAACCACCCGGGCCGGGCGCCGGCCCGCATCGCGAATAGACAGGTAGCAGGCGCCGGGCCCATGAGCCGATACGGGGGTTCAGCTCATGGCCACAACAGCCGCGGGTTCGCGGGGGAATCGACGACCGACGCGGGGCCGCTGGGGCCTCGTGGTCGCAGCCGTGCTCGTCCAGCTCGCGCTCGGCGCCGTCTACGCCTGGAGCGTGTTCAACCAACCGTTGCAGGCCGAGTTCGGCTGGAGCAAGGCCCAGGCCGTGCTGCCATTCGAGGTGGCGATCGGCACCATCTTCATCGGCAGCCTGATCGGCGGGCGCATCCAGGACCGCTACGGCCCACGGCCGGTCGCGCTCGGCGGGGGCGTGCTCTACGCCGTCGGGACCATGCTGGCGTCGCTGGTGTCGTCGAGCGACCAGCTGTGGCTGCTCCTTCTCACCTACGGCGTGATGGGCGGCGTCGGACTCGGCGCGGCGTACATCACGCCGATCGCGATGCTCAGCAAGTGGTTCCCGGACCGTCGCGGGTTGATCACCGGCATCGCCGTGGCCGGGTTCGGGTTCGGCGCGGTCATCACCGCCCCGGTGGCGAAGGCACTGCTCGCCGGAACGAGCCACAAGACCAGCGTGTTCCTGCCGCTGGGTATCGCGTACCTGGTCGCGGTGCTGCTGGGGGCGTCCTTCTTCCGGAACCCACCCGCCGGCTACCAGGTTCCCGGCTTCACGCCGGCGGTCGGCGGCCGGGCCGTGGCGGGCACCCGCGTCTACACCTTCGGTGAGGCTCTGCGCACCCGGCAGTGGTACCTGCTCACCCTGATCCTCACCCTCAACGTGACGTGCGGGATCTCGCTGATCTCCCAGGCCGCGGACGCCGCACAGTCGATCGCCGGGGTGAGCGCCGCGACCGCTGCCGGCGTGGTCGGCGTCCTCGGCCTGTTCAACGGTGGCGGACGGGTGATCTGGGCGTGGCTCTCCGACCGGATCGGGCGGATGGCCGCCTTCCTCGGGATGCTCGCCCTGCAGGGAGTCTGTTTCCTGATCCTGCCGCACGCCTCGGCCCTCTGGCTTTTCGCGGTCGTCGCCGCTGTCATCTACCTCGCCTACGGCGGGGGCTTCGGCACCATGCCGGCCACGGCCGCGGACTACTTCGGCACCCCGAACGCCGGGGCCATCTACGGCGCGATGATCGTCGCCTGGAGCATCGGGGGAGTCGTAGGGCCGTTGCTCACCGCGTCGCTCTACGACGCGAGCGGCAAGAGCTACACCCTGCCGTTCACCGTCATCGGGATCCTCGCGTTCGTCGCGCTGGTGCTGCCGCCGATCACCCGGCTGCCGACGAAGCCCGGCGAACCGCGACCGCACCTCGAGACGCCCGGACCATGAACCGGCCCGCACCGGTGCGGGCCGCCGCTTCACCGGGCGCGTGGAGATCATTTGTGGTTCACTGCTCGGTGGAGGCGTTCAGGCGGCTGGTGCCCCTCCCGGTCTTCAAAACCGGTGTGGTCCGGGACCCGGGCCAGGCGGGTTCGATTCCCGTCCGTCTCCGCCAAACTGCTCAGGAGATGACGTCATGGGCGAGGGCACGGCCGATCCGCGGCGACGCGTGCCGCGTACCGACGTGCTGCTCGCCGATCCCCGGCTCGCCGCCGCGACGGTGACGCTGGGCCGCGACCGGGTCAAGGCGGCCATCGGTCGGGCCCAGGACCGGGCCCGACGCGGCGAGATCAGCCCCGAGGCGGTACGCGACGACGCGCTGGCCGGACTGCGGCCCCCACCCCCCGGTCCGTGCTCAACGCGACCGCGTGGTGCTGCACACCAACCTGGGGGCGGGCGGCGCTCTCCACCACCGCCGTCGAGGCGATCGTCGCCGCCGCCGGGCACACCGACGTGGAGCTCGACCTGCGTACCGGCCGGCGGGCGCGACGCGGCCGCGACGCCCTCGACGCGCTGGCCGCCGCCGTGCCCGACGCCGCCGCGGTGCACGTCGTCAACAACGGCGCCGCCGCGCTGGTGCTCGCCGCCACCGCGCTCGCCGCCGACGCCGAGATCGTGGTCAGCCGCGGCGAACTCGTCGAGATCGGCCCGACGCCGCCGCGGTGCACGTCGTCAACAACGGCGCCGCCGCGCTGGTGCTCGCCGCCACCGCGCTCGCCGCCGACGCCGAGATCGTGGTCAGCCG
>JAEVHO010000644.1 GCA_016802835.1 Micromonospora sp. ATA32
CCGCCCGGGGCGGAAACGGCGGTAGCCGCAGGATCAGGGCCGCCGAGACCACATAGGTCGCGGCGTTGCCCACCACCAGCAGTTGGTACGCGGCGTGGGCGGCGGCCGGTGACGCCGCCCGGGGCGGAAACGGCGGTAGCCGCAGGATCAGGGCCGCCGAGACCACATAGGTCGCGGCGTTGCCCACCACCAGCAGTTGGTACGCGGCGTGGGTGTCGGCCGTCAGCGCGAACCCGGCCAGCCCGGCGCCGACGGCGATGCCGAGGTTGGCCACCGCCCGCAGGGTGGCGAAGGCGTGCACCCGCCCCTGGGGTCCGCCCACCGCGGCGACCAGCGCGGCGCGTACCGCCAGGTTGCCGGAGACCAGCAGCGCGTCGGCCACCGCGACCGCCAGGAAGATCGGGAACGAGTCGACCAGCAGGTACGCCGCGGCGACCACGGCCTGGAGCAGCTGCACGACCGCGCGCAGCGTGCGCGGGTCGTACCGGTCGGCGAGGCCGCCGAGCGGCATGCTGGCGGTCAGCCCGACCAGTCCGGCGACGGTGAGTCCGGTGCCCACCGAGGCGGCGCTCAGGCCGACGTCACGGGTGAGGTAGAGCGCCGCACCGGTGAGCCAGAGTCCGGAGCCGACCGTGTTGGCCAGGGTGGCGAGGGCGAGGGTGCGCAGCCGGCCCGGCGGCGGGATCGTTGACACCGCAGACCAGCTCGCCATGCCCCGACCCTAGGACGAGGTCCTCCGTCGCACGGTCCCCGTCGGTGGCGACGCCGATCACAGTGGACGCGTCTCTGTTCTGGCTGACCGGCGCGACGGCGGAACAGGTGGCGACCGGCGAGACCGGTGACAGTTCGACGCCCACGACACCGGCGGGCAGCAGCTGCCACATTCGGGCCTCCGCCGCGGCCAGCGCCCGCGGGTCGGCGGCGACGGGCGGACGAAACGGTCCGTGCGCCACTGGGCGCACCAGGTCGGCCGGTCGCACCGACGCGGCGCGGTCGCGCGCCACGGTCAGCAGCAGCGTGTGCAGGTCCGCGGCGGAGAGGCCGGCCAGCGCGATACGTGTGCCCTCCGGCATCGCCGCCCACACCCGACGCTCCGCGTCGGAAGACTCGGCGCCGTCCATGCCGGCCACCATGGCGTACGGGACCGGGCCGCGTCCATCCGATTCGGCGCCGCGCCCACGCCCACCGGCAGTGAGGCGACCGGCCCGGCTGTTCGGCGAGTCGTCTGCCAGAGAGAGGCGACGCGGGCAGTGAGATTCGCCGCGCCACGCGCGATCGTCTGGATCTCCTACAGACAACCCCGCCCTTCTCCTGGCAGGCTGCCTCCCATGACCCTGAAGCTTCGTTCCGTGGGGGCGAGCGACCGTGGGCTGATCCGCAGCGGAAACCAGGACGCCCTCCACGCCGGCAGCTGGCTCGTCGCCGTGGCCGACGGCATGGGCGGGATGGCGGCCGGCGACCTGGCCAGCCGGATCGCCATCGACGCGTTCGGGCCGCTGGACCGGGAGACCCCCGAGGACGCGCTGGTGGAGGCGCTGCAGAGCGGCATCGAGCTGGCCACCGAGCGGATCCGGCAGGCGGTCGACGAGGACCCGGAACGTCAGGGCATGGGCACGACGCTGACCGCCCTGCTGTTCGCCCGGACGGGCAGCTGCCTGGCGTTGGCCCACGTCGGGGACTCCCGCGCCTATCTCTTCCGGGAAGGGGTGCTCAAGCAGGTCACCCGGGACGACACCTTCGTGCAGATGCTCGTCGACCAGGGCCTGATCACCCCCGAACAGGCCAGCAGCCACCCCCGCCGGGCGGTGGTCACCCAGGCCCTGCAGGGCGGGGAGGTCTCCCCGTCGTACGCGACGATGGTGCCCTGGGCCGGCGACCGCTGGCTGCTGTGCAGCGACGGCCTGTCGAACGTGGTCCGGCCGGACACCCTCGCCGAGGTGCTCGGCGACCACCCGGACCCGACCGAATGCGCCCGCCGGTTGATCGACCTGGCGCTGCGGGCCGGCGGTCCGGACAACGTCACCGTCCTGATCGCCGACGTGCTGGCCGAGGACTGAGCGGGCCAAGCGAAGGGTCTCCCGTGACCGCCGGCGGGACGGCGCCGCGCGGCCATCGGTGGGTCAGCGCCGGCGTGGCGTGGCGTGCCGGGTGTGCGCGGCCGTGGTCGGGTCCTCCGGCCAGGGATGGCGCGGGTAGCGCCCCCGCAACTCCCCCCGCACCTGCGGATATCCGGTCCGCCAGAAGGACGCCAGATCGGCGGTGACCGCCACCGGCCGGCCGGCAGGGGAGAGCAGGTGCAGCAGCACCGGCACCCGGCCGTCGGCGATCCGCGGGGCGTCCTGCCAGCCGAAGGTCTCCTGGAGCTTCACCGCGAGCACCGGCGCGGCCGGGTCGGTGTACCGCCACCGGCCGGCCGGCAGGGGAGAGCAGGTGCAGCAGCACCGGCACCCGGCCGTCGGCGATCCGCGGGGCGTCCTGCCAGCCGAAGGTCTCCTGG
>JAEVHO010000645.1 GCA_016802835.1 Micromonospora sp. ATA32
CGGGCCGCGACCCGCACGCCTCCTACTACGGGCCGCCGCTGCGGCTGGCCGAGGACGCCCGGCGCTTCGACATCTCCCCGGCCTGGTTCAGCTATGTCGACGCCGCCGGCTGGTACGCGGGCCGCGACCCGCACGCCTCCTACTACGGGCCGCCGCTGCGGCTGGCCGAGGACGCCCGGCGCTTCGACATCTCCCCGGCCTGGTTCAGCTATGTCGGCGCGGCGCCGGCCCTGGAGCTGCTCGTCGAGATCGGGGTGCCGGCGGTGCGTGACCACGACGTCGCGCTGGCCAACCGGTTCCTCGCCGGGCTGGGCCGGCCGCCGGGCTGCAGCGCGATCGTCACCGTGGAGGTGCCCGGCGCGCAGGAGAAGCTGGAGCGGGCCGGCGTGCGGGCGGCGGTACGCGCCGGACGCGTCCGCGCCTCGTTCCACGTCTACTCCGGGGTGGAGGACGTTGACCTGGCCCTGGACGCCCTCATCGGCTGAGGGCGTCCAGGGGCGGCGTCAGGCCAGGTGGCCACCGATCTTCGTGTAGCCGCGCAGCAGGTCCCGGGAGATGATCAGCCGCTGCATCTCGTCGGTGCCCTCGAAGATCCGGTAGAGCCGGACCTGGCGGTACCAGCGCTCGATCGGCAGCTCGCGGGTGTACCCCATTCCGCCGTGGATCTGCAGCACCCGGTCGACCACCCGGTTGACCATGCCGGCGCCGTAGAGCTTGCCCATCGACGAGGCGTGCCGGGGGTCCATGCCCTGGTCGACCGTCCAGGCGGACCGCAGCACCAGCCAGCGGGCCGCCTCCAGCTCGGTCTCCGAGTCGGCGATCATCCATTGGATCGCCTGGTTGGTGCCGATCTTCGCGCCGAAGGTCTCCCGGGTGTTGGCCTGGTCGATGGCCATCTGCAGGGCCCGCTCGGCGATGCCGATGGCGTGCGACGGGATGGTGTAGCGGCCCTTGCCGATCCACTGCATGCCGAGATCGAAGCCCTGGCCGATCTCGCCGAGGATGTTGCGGTGTGGCACCCGGACGCCGTCGAAGATCAGCGACGCCGGCCCGCCCTCGCCCATGGTCTGGATGAACTCCGAGCGCCACCCCATCGACCGGTCGACCAGGAAGGCGGTCGCGCCGCCCCGGCGGGCGCCCTTCTCCCGGTCGGTGACCGCGACCACGATGGCGAAGTCGGCGTCGTTGCCTCCTGTGATGAAGGTCTTCTCGCCGTCCAGGATCCAGTCGTCGCCGTCCCGGCGGGCGCTGAGCCGGATGTTCGCGGCGTCCGAGCCGGCCCCCGGCTCGGTGATCGCGAAGCAGGAGATCCGTTCCCCCTCGATGGTGGGGATCAGGAACTCGCGCTTCTGCTCGTCGGTGGCGTGGAAGAGGATGTTGTCCGCTTCGCCGCCGAAGCGGAACGGCACGAAGGTGCGGCCCAGCTCGGTCCAGATCAGCGACTGCATCACGGCGGGCAGGTTCATGCCGCCGTACTCCTCGGGGGTGGCCAACCCCCAGAAGCCGAACTTCTTCGCCTTGAGCTGCAGCTCCCGCAGCTCGGCGCGGTCCAGGCCGGTCCGGTGGGCGCGTTCGCGGCGGAGCAGCTCCTGCTCCAGCGGCATCACCTCGCGCTGGATGAAGGACCGGACGGTGTCCCGGACCGCCCTCTCCTCGTCGGTCAGTGCGAAGTCCACGGTGGTTCCTTCCCTGGCGTGCTCGGTGCTGCGCGGTCACTCCTAAACTAGCGGCGTAAGTTTTATCGCGTCCAGACCCGCGAGGAGGCGACGTGCCACGACCACGGCAGCCCGTGCTCAACCGGCAGCGGATCGTCGAGACCGCCGCCGCGGTGATCGACGCGGAGGGACTGCCGGCGCTCTCCACCCGGCGGCTCGCCGCCGAGCTGGGGGTGCGCGGTCCCTCGCTCTACAACCACTTCGCCACCAAGGACGAGATCCTCGACGCGGTCGCGGACAGCGTCACCGCCACCGTCGACACCACCGCCTTCGCCACCCGGGACTGGCGGGAGGCGCTGCGGCACTGGGCCTGGTCGTACCGGCGGGCGCTGAGCGCACACCCGAACATCGTGCCCTACCTGGCCCGCGGTCCCGGCCGCCGACCGGCCGCCCTGGCCATGGCCGACGCGGTCTACGGAGGCCTGGTCCGGGCCGGCTGGACGCCCGCCCGGGCGACCCACATCGGCGCCGCGATGCGCTACTTCGTCGCCGGTTCGGCGCTCGGTTCGTTCGCCCGCGGCTTCGTCGAGGACCCGGCCCTCTACGCCGCGCACTACCCGCACCTGCGCCAGGCCCACCGGCTCGCCGAGCACCAGCCCAGCGTGGACGAGGGGGCCTTCGCCCTCGGCCTGGACGCGCTGCTGCACGGCCTCGCCGCCGAGTACGAGCGCACCGTCGGTCCGCTTCCCCCCTGTGGAGCCGACCGGCCGGATGGACTAGCGTCAAACTCCCGGCGCTAGTTTCGCCGACCCGGGTGACCCCGCCACCGAAGGGACGACAT
>JAEVHO010000646.1 GCA_016802835.1 Micromonospora sp. ATA32
AGCTCGCCGACGCGGCCGGCATGCGCTCCCCGACACGGCGCGGTACTGGCCGCGCGGCCCGGCCGCTGCCGGCCCATCACCCCCACCGGTTACCACCCTGTCGTTCTGCGGCGGCCCCCCTTGGGCCTCCGCTCTCCGCGCCAGCCGCCGGGCGTGTTGCGTGGCCGGAGTCGGAGCGCCAGCGGAGCGACGGACGCGCGCCCAGGAGGCGGCGCGTGCGGCCCGTTCAGGGCCGCCTTGAAGACGTACAGAAACTTTGCACAACATCGCCGGCAGCCGGCTGTCCGGTCTCAGGACCTGCGTGACATATCGGTATCAGGACCTGGGTGACACTCCGCCCTCTGTAGCACCGGCCGACGCTTGGCCAAGGTCGACGAGCTAATCCGATCCAGCGGCGACGGATGGAAGGAACTCATCGGCCTCGACCGTCGCCCGTCCGTGTAACGCGGGTCGCTCGATCCAGTCCACGGCAGCACGTCCGCGGTCACCGCCGCCACCGCATGGCAGAATGCCCCCAAACCTGGGGCAAAGCTGGCAGAACGGGCAGGCCGATGACGACGAGCAGAGCGGACAAGCTGCTGCGGAGAGCCGAGGACCCGCAGCGGGAGACGTTCCTGGAACTCTTCTCCGACCTGGTGCTTGTCGTCGCGCTCGCTCAGCTCTCGCGCGGCCTGGCCGAGGATCTCGGGTGGAGCGGTGCCTTCCGGACGCTGGTGCTGTTGGGGGCCATGTGGTGGGTCTGGTCCAGCACCGCGTGGCTAACCGACCGGACGGACCCGCAACAACCGGCAATCCAGGCACTGGTCATCGCGACCATGGTCGGCACGCTGGTGATGGCGGCCGCGGTGCCCGAGGCATTCGGCGACACGGGCCTGATCTTCGCGGGCGCCTACGTCGCCATCCAGCTCGGCCGCGGGCTCGTCCTCGTGGCCGTTCTGCGTGGCCACGAGCTGCAGCGCATCGGCGTGCGCGGGCTGTTCTGGTACGGCCTGTCGGCGCTGCCGTGGATCGCGGGGGCGCTCGTGCACGGTACGGCGCGTGGCGCGTTGTGGGCACTCGCGGTGGTCCTTGACCACACGGCAGGCAGAATCGGCTTCCCCACCCCGGGGGCGGGCCGAACGCCCGGTCAAGACCTTGTGATCTCGGGCGAGCACATTTCCGAGCGCCACCGGCAGCTCTTCATCATCGCGCTCGGCGAGCTGATCCTGGTTACCGGACTGGCGCTGAGCAGCAGCGGCTTCGCGCCGGGCGGGGCCGCCGCGTTCGCAGTGTCGATCGCGACCACCGTGCTGCTGTGGCGGATCTACATCTACCGCGCCGGGCAAGTCCTGGCGGAAGCGGTCGCCGTGTCTGCCGACCCGGTCCGCCTCGCCAGATCGGTGTCATACGCCCACCTGACCATGGTGGCCGGCGTGGTCGCTGCAGCCGTCGGCGACGAACTTGTCATCGCCCATCCACTCGGGCACACCCCACCGGCCTGGATCGCCGTCATCCTCGGCGGACCCGCGCTGTACCTGGCCGGCGCGCCCGCTTCGAGAACGCGGTATTCGGCCGCGTGTCCCGGTCCCGACCGATCGGCGTCCTTGCGCTGGCCGCCCTGACACCGGCGATGCTCCCCCTGCCGCCAGTCGTGGTCGCCGCCGCTGCTGCCCTCGTCCTGACCGCGATCGCCATATCCGACGCAGCCCGCGCCCGCAGACGCCCGGCCGAGCCGCCGTCACCACCCGGCTAGCCGGATGTGTCACCCATGTCTTGAGACTGTTCTGTCACGCAGGTCCTGGAGACCCGACATCGCCGGCAGCCGCCGGCAGTCCGGTGTCGTACTCCGGTTGATGCGTTACACGTTGACTCCGCTTGATGGGTTACGCGATCCCCGGCCCTCCGGCTACCGACTGTGAACCCCGGTGGTCTAGGACGCGGATGCGGCAACATCCGCTTCTGCCGAGATGAGGTGCGACACGAGGTCGCACGTGTTGAGTGAGTACGTCGATTGGAGGTCGGGTGTATATGCCCGAGACGTAACTCCCGGTCAGTGTCCGAGACCGGTCCCCGCCCTGACGTGCGTGGCGAGTAATTGCCGGGTGCGAAGCTCAGGGAAAAGCCCAAGGGTCCCTGCTCCGTCCAGGGATCACAGGTGAGGGGAAGGCCGAAAGGGTGAATATGGTGAACCCTCGTTGATGCCTCGTCACGGCAATTCCCCGGGTCGGATAGGTAGTGCCGGGGAGATAAAGAGGCTAGCCGCTGGGAGTCGGCAGACGGCGACCGAGGACTCTTCTACGGTCGTGTGGATACCGTCGCCTCCGGGGTCAAGAGGGCACCCGACCCGGCCGTG
Source organism: Micromonospora sp. ATA32 (assembly GCA_016802835.1). Lineage (GTDB taxonomy): Bacteria > Actinomycetota > Actinomycetes > Mycobacteriales > Micromonosporaceae > Micromonospora. The sequence goes on from JAEVHO010000646.1 coordinate 2,333, forward strand.
TCTCACGCGTGTGGAACGTGGAAACCCCGTCACGGTCCACGACGGCTCTCGCTGTCGTGGTAGGCCGACCGCAAGGAGAGCGGAACTCCGTGGCGGGAACAGGACGCCCAAGAAGCGAATGCCG
>JAEVHO010000647.1 GCA_016802835.1 Micromonospora sp. ATA32
GCTCGTTCCGGTTCGAGGCCACCACCCCGGCGGTGCACGAGCTGGCCGCCCGGCTGCTGGCCACCGGCATCCGGCCGGGAGACATCTCCCGGCGGATCTCGACCACCACGCCTCGAACACCGGCTTCGGCCGCGTCAACCTGGTCGACCCGCACGCCGCGGCGACCTCGGTGGTCGCCGACGAGCTGCTCACCCGGCTCGGCGTGCCGCTGGACGCGCGATCGCCGAGTGCCTCTACGTCGCGCTGACCACCGACACCGGCTCGTTCCGGTTCGAGGCCACCACCCCGGCGGTGCACGAGCTGGCCGCCCGGCTGCTGGCCACCGGCATCCGGCCGGGAGACATCTCCCGGCGGATCTTCGACACCCGCCCCTTCGGCGCGGTCCGGCTCTTCGGCGAGGTGCTCGGCCGGGCCCGGCTGGAGCCGGCGGCGGCCGGCCGGGGCCTGGTCTGGACCTTCGCCACCCTGGACGACCTCGCCCGGCACCACCAGCGGCCGTACGTGCTGGAGGCGCTGATCGACTCGGTGCGGTGCACGGCCGAGGCCGACGTGAGCTGCGTGGTCAAGCAGGTCGCGGAGGGGGAGTGGGCGGTCTCGATGCGCAGCAAGGGCGGGGTGGACGTCAGCCGGGTGGCGGTCGCCCTTGGCGGCGGCGGGCACCGGTTCGCCGCCGGCTTCACCGGCCGAGGCACGGTCGACGAGGTGGTCGACCGGATCCGCGCCGAGCTCGACGGAGCATTGATCGACTAGGAAGATCAGGGTCGGCTCCGGGGGATGACGGTCTTTCCGCACTGCGTGACGGCGAGCAGAATCGGGGGATGGAGCACCCTCGCGAACTCACCGTCGAGGCGCCCCGATCCTGGGACCGTCCGGTCGTCTCGGTGCCGGTGCTGATCTGCCTTTCGCTGGTCGGTGGCCAGCTGCCCTCCTTCTCGGCGCAGGCCAACCTCTACACCCTCGGCACCGGTGGTGCGCTGATCTGGCTCGGTCTCGGCAACCGGGTGCCCCGCCGGCCCGCGCCGGGCCGACTGAGACCGGGCGCGGTGTGGTGGCTGCTCCCGGTGACCGTCTTCGGGGTTTTCGAGGGCGTCACCTTCGTGCTCTCGGTGGGCGACGAGTTCCCCACCTTCTCCCGCCTGGCCGACCCGTTGCTGGAGGACGACCTGGTCCGGTCGACGGCCTGGTTCGCCTGGCTGGCCGCGTTCTGGGGCCTGGTGCGGCGATGATGCGGGCGCTGGCCATCGGTGGCTTCCTGACCGCGCTGCTGCTCTTCGCCGCGGTCGAGTGGTTCGCCCGCCGGGAGGGGTCGAGGATCCCCGCCCTGGGTGACCTCTGTGCCTACGTGATGCGCTACGAGGTCGGTTCGGTGCCGGTGGGCCGGATCGGTCTGTTCGGCTTCTGGTGGTGGCTCGGCTGGCACCTCCTCGCCCGCTGACCGGCCGCTACCCGCGCTCCCCGGCCGGTGCCGGCATCCCGCCTGCGTGTCCAGATGGCGGGAACAGCGGGCAGCATGTGGACCTGAACGATAGCTTGGGAAAGGACCGGGCGCCGGGTCCCGGCCCAGGTCGTGGGCGGTGGTGCCACACCGGGTGCCGCCTCCCTCCAGGGTCGGACCGACCCGGGCTCACGCTGCCGGCCGGCCGCTCCGGTGACCCCGGACCGCCGCGCGGGCGCTCAGCAGGACCGCCCGTCAGGGCCGCCGCGCGATGACGGCTCGCACCCTGGAAGGGACTTCCACCATGCCGACCAAGCCCAAGCCCGAGACCACCGACGAGGCCCGCGAGCAGGCCCGCCGCGCCCTGCAGACCTCGATGGACACCCGCCAGTGACGCGGGCCGACCGGCGGTGACGCCCTCGACGTCCCGCGCCGACTGCGTCACCGCCTGACCGGCATCGCGCCGCAGGCGCTCCGGCGATAGCGTCGCCGGGTGCGCCTCCTCGTCGTCGGCAGTGCGGGTGCCGGCAAGAGCACTCTCGCGGTGGAGGTCGCCCGACGGCTCGACCTCCCGCTGATCCACCTCGACCGGCACTTCTGGCAACCCGGCTGCCCGGAGAAGGTCGACCTCGCATTCCTCCGGTACATCTGGCGGTATCCGCGTCGTTCCCGGCCCCGCCTGTTCGCCGCCGTCGAGTCTTACGCGCCCGGGCTGCCGGTGGTCCGCCTCCGCAGTCGGGCCGAGGTCCGGCGCTGGCTCGACGACCTTCCCGGGCGGTCCGGCAGCCGACCAGTAAGTGACCACAAGCCTTGTGATCCTTACGTCGGCTGTGCCAGGATCGGCGACGATGAACCCGACCACGGTCTCCGCCGCCCGGGCCGCCGCACCCCGGCGGATCGCCGCGCTCGCCCTGCCGGCCCTCGTCGTGCTCGCCGCCGAGCCGCTCTACGTGCTGGTGGACACGGCGGTGGTCGGGCACCTCGGCCGGGTGCCGCTGGCCGCCCTCGCCGTCGGC
>JAEVHO010000648.1 GCA_016802835.1 Micromonospora sp. ATA32
GCCTGGATCCGCGGGTCGTAGTTCTTCAGCAGCACCAGCAGCGGGGTGGCCAGCAGGATCGACGTCAGGAACGCCACCGCCATACCGACGAAGAGCACCCAGGCCCGAGGTCCTTCAGGGTGCCCGCGCCGAGCAGGCCGGCGCCCGATGAACAGCAGGCCGCCGAGCACCCGCTTGTTGTGCGCCTGGATCCGCGGGTCGTAGTTCTTCAGCAGCACCAGCAGCGGGGTGGCCAGCAGGATCGACGTCAGGAACGCCACCGCCATACCGACGAAGAGCACCAGGCCGAGGTCCTTCAGGGTGCCCGCGCCGAGCAGGCCGGCGCCGATGAACAGCAGGCCGCCGACCGGGAGCAGGGCGACCACCGAGGTGTTCAGCGACCGCATCAGGCTCTGGTTCAACGCCAGGTTGGCCGCCTCGCCGTACGTCTGGTTGTTGTTCGCGGTGATGCCCCGGGTGTTTTCCTGCACCTTGTCGAAGACCACCACCACGTCGTAGAGCGCGAAGCCCAGGATGGTGAGGAAGCCGATGATCGTCGACGGGGTGACCTCGAAGCCGACCAACGAGTAGATGCCGGCGGTGAGGAAGAGGTTCATGAACAGCGAGACGATCGCGGCGGCGGCCATCCGCCACTCGAAGCGCAGGATCAGGTAGACCGCCACCACCGCGATGAAGAGGAGCAGACCGAGCAGCGCTCGGTCGGTGACCTGCTTGCCCCACGCCTCGGAGACCTGGTCGCCGCTGATCTGGCTGGGCTGGATGCCGAAGCTCTTGGCGATCTCGCCCTTGACCGCGTTGGCCTGCTCGGGGCTGAGCTGCGAGGTGCGCATCTCGTAGAAGTCGCCGCCGGCACCCCCGACCTTCTGCGCGGTGACCACCTCGGCGCCGCCGCCCTTGGCCTTGAGCGCCGCGTTGACCTGCTCCTCGGCGCCGTTCAGCGTGCCGACGCTGGCCGGCACCTGGAACGAGTTGCCGCCGGCGAACTCGATGCCGAGGCTGAAGCCCCGCACGGCGAAGCTGAGCACCGCGATCAGCACCAGCGTGGCGGCCACGCCGAACCACAGCTTGCGCCGGCCGACGATGTTGACATCGGCCTCGCCCCGGTACAGCCGGGAGGCCAGACCACTCTTAGCCATCTCAGGCCTCCTTGACGCGCGGGTTGCGGGGGTTGGCCTGCTCGGCAGACCGGGCCGGCAGGGCCCGACCGAGACCGCTGACCCGCGGGGACAGGAACGCCCGGGTGCGGGCGAACATCGTCATGATCGGGTGGCGGAAGAGGAAGACCACGACCAGGTCGAGCACGGTGGCCAGGCCGAGGGCGAAGGCGAAGCCCTTCACCGTGCCGACCGAGACGATGTAGAGCACCACGGCGGACATCAGCGTGATGGCGTTCGCCGAGATGATCGTCCGGCGGGCCCGGACCCAGGCGCGCGGCACCGCGCTACGCGGACTGCGGCCCTCCCGGATCTCGTCCTTCAGCCGCTCGAAGTAGATGACGAACGAGTCCGCCGCCACACCGAGCGAGACGATCATGCCGGCGATGCCGGCGAGGGTGAGGGTGAAGCCGATCTGCCGGCCGAGCACCACCAGCGCGCCGAAGACCAGCAGCGCCGAGAGGACCAGGCTCAGGAAGATCACCGAGCCGAGCAGTCGGTAGTAGAAGAACGAGTAGATGATGACCAGCAGCATGCCGATACCGGCGGCGAGCAGACCGGCCCTCAGCTGGCTGTCGCCGAGCGTCGCGGTGACGTTCTGCTGGGTCTGCGGGATGAAGGTCACCGGCAGCGCGCCGTAGCGGAGCTGGCTGGCCAGCGCGTTCGCGTCCTTGCTGGTGAAGTTGCCGGTGATCTGCGAGTCGCCGGTCAGCACGCCCTGGATCTCCGGCGAGGAGACGATCTTGTTGTCGAGGACGACGGCCACCCGGCACTTGCCGTCCTGACCGAGCGCGGTCTGGTCGCAGGCCTGGCCCTCGTTGTTGAACGCCTCGCGGGTCAGGTTGGTCCAGTGCTCCTGGCCCTTGCCGGTGAAGTTCAGGCTGACCACCCAGGAGCTGGCCTGGTCGAGCACCGCGTTGGCGTCCTTGACGTCGGTGCCGACCACCTTTGCCACGTCGAGGAGGTACTTCGCGCCGTTCTCGCAGGCGACCGCCTGCTGCTTCTCGTCCTTGATCGACGCCGGCGGGCGCTGGTCGAGCTGCGCGCAGCCGATCGTCGGGACGTTGAACTGCAGCTCCGCCGGAAGCACTCCCACCTCGGCCGGGGAGAGCGTGCCGAACGGCTTGAGCCTCTCCGCCAGGGTGGGGTCGGAGGCCAGGTCGCCCGGGGCCTTGATGGCGGTGGCGGCCTGCCAGGCCGGGGCGCCCACCTTCTGCTCGACCGCCTTGCGCTGCTCCTCGATGCTCTGCGAGACCGGCGGGGCGCTCGGCGCGGGTGCGGCGGCGCTCGGCGAG
>JAEVHO010000649.1 GCA_016802835.1 Micromonospora sp. ATA32
TAGCCGATCACCTCGACGTTCCGCCCGGTGCGGTTGACCAGCTCCAGGCGCGCCCCCGCCTCGACCGCCCGGACCGTCAACCCCGGGCGCGCGGGCGTGGACGGCGCCGCCGCCGGGTCGGCCTCCGGCGGCAACGTGGCGTCCCCGGCGATGGTCCGGTTCAGGTAGGTCGACGGCGAGCGGGTGTTCTCGAACACCCGTCCGGCCCGACCCGCAGGTACGGCTCGCCGGAATAGCCGATCACCTCGACGTTCCGCCCGGTGCGGTTGACCAGCTCCAGGCGCGCCCCCGCCTCGACCGCCCGGACCGTCAACCCCGGGCGCGCGGGCGTGACCCCGGTGACCTCGGTCCGGTATTCGTGCCGTCCGGGGGCGTCCGCGCCGTGCGCGGCGGCCGGCGCGGCGAACGCGAGGGCGGCGGCGAGCGCGCCGGTGACCACCAGCGCGGCGCGGGTCAGCAGGGGGCGGAGCGGCGCGAGCACCGCCGGCAAGGTACGGGTCACTTGCCGGCCGCCGCCACCGCCGCCTTGATCCCGTCCGGGCTGCGGTCCTCGACCGGCTTGCCGTTCACCCACACCGTCGGGGTGCCGGTGACGTTGGCCTTGCTGGCCTCATCGGTGACGTGCGCGGTCCACGACCGGTATCTGCCGGCGTTGACGCAGGAACCGAAGTCGTTCCTGTTCAGCCCGACGCCGGCCCCGATGTCGATCAGCTCGTCGTTGCTCAGCCCGGCACTGCCCTCCGCCGGCTGCCGGTCGAAGAGCGCCTTGGCGTACTCCCGGAACTTGCCGCCCTCGGCGGCGCAGCCGGAGGCGGCCGACGACCGGGTCGAGTATTCCGTGGTGGAGAAGCGGTTGAGGTACGCCACCGGGTGGTGGACGACCTTGGCCTTGCCTTCGGCGACCAGCTGGTCGATGGTCGCGCCGCTGGTCTGCTCGAACTGCTTGCAGACCGGGCAGAGGAAGTCCTCGTAGAGGTCGATGGTGACGGGGCCGCCGCCGGAGACGATTCCGGTGCCGGCGTCGTTGGCGCCGGGCGGGGTGGTGAAGCTGCTGGAGCGTTGGCTGGACCAGACGCTCCAGCCGATCAGGCCGGCGATCACCAGCACGGCGACCGCCGCCACCGACGTCCAGAGGGTCCGCCTGCGGCGCCGCTCCCGGGCCAGCTGCTGGCGTACCACCCGGGCGGCGTCCCGCTGCCCCTTGCGACTGCTCATTGCTCGTCCTCCACGGGTGGTTCGCCCGCGAGCCAGCCGTCCACCGAGACGGGAGTGCGGGGCCAGATCAGCAGGAATCCGGCCAGCGCCAGGAATCCCAGGTCCCGGAGGATCTCCGGGAGGTAGCTCGGCGCCTGCCCGGCGGCGAGCTGGCCACCGCTGCCGAAGCACCCGCAGTCGATGTTCAGGCCGCGGCTCCAGGCCGACGCGATGCCCGTGATGAAGACCACCAGCAGCGCTGCGGAGACCCCGGCGGCCAGTCGGGTGGCCAGCCCGAGCAGCAGCAGCATCCCCAGTGCCAGCTCCACGAAGGGCAGCGCGGCGCCGATCACGGTCGCCACGTCGTACGGCATGACCTGGTAGGCGTTGACCGCCCGGCCGGAGGCGGCCAGGTCACCGACCTTGGATCCACCGGCGACCAGCCAGACGGCGGCCAGCCCGAGCCGGGCGGCGACGCCGAGCCAGGGCCGGACGGCGGGCCAACGGGCGGCCCGGGTGCTCGATGCGGTCATGGTCATGAGTCGTCCCGTTTCCAGCGGAAGTTCCGGGTCAACCGGCGAGGGCGTCGCCGACCGCCTCGACCAGGTCGCAGCGGGCCCGGGCCACCCGGGAGCGGATGGTGCCGACCGGCACGCTCTCCACGGCGGCGGCCTCGGCGTAGGACAGGCCGAGCAGTTGGGTGAGCACGAACGCCCCGCGCCGTTCGGCGGGGAGCCGGCGGACCAGGTCCGCGGAGGCCAGCTGCCCGGCCGGGTCGGGGTGCGGGCGGCCGGTGTGCGCCTCGGCGGTGAGCCGCTCGTCGAGCCGGCGCCGGCGGACCACCACGCGCAGGTGGTCGGCGCAGGCCCGGCGGGCGATGCCGAGCAGCCAGGTACGGGCGCTGGACCGCCCCTCGAACGTCGGCAGCGCCCGGAACGCCCGCAGGTAGGTCTCCTGGGTGAGGTCGTCGGCGCTGTCCGGGTCGACCAGCGCGGCGGCGAACCGCCACACCTCGGCCTGGGTGGCGCGGACGAAGGCGGCCTGGGCCACCGGATCCCCGTCGCGGGCGGCGAGCGCCCACTGCGTCGCCGACTCACGGGCAGCGCCGCTGGCCGCGTCGGAACGACCGACGTCGGTGGTCGATGTGGGCCGTCCTCGGTCCGCTGATGCCGGTGCGTGACCTGCGTAAAGGGGGACGCCCGCGGGTGTACGACGACCGGTTGATCCTGAGTTCGATCTTCTATGTGCTG
>JAEVHO010000650.1 GCA_016802835.1 Micromonospora sp. ATA32
GCCCGGCCGGAGCGGTCGCCGTCCCCGCCGGCCCGCCGTCGACGGCGGCGTGCGACCGACCACCCCCGGCAACGGCCAGAAGTCCGCCAGCAACCCGGATTCCCACTGACTTCACCGCTCCCGACTCGCGCCGGGCCCGGGCGGAGGCCCGCCGTCGGACAACGCCAGCCGGCACCGGCGGACCGACCGTCTCCGGTCGGCCGGCCGGTGCCGGCTGGCGCTTCGATGGGACGACGGGCCGAGCGGGCCGGTCGTACCGGTCAGAAGGTGGCGACGTTGAGCAGCTTCTCCTGGATGCCGTCCGGGTCACCGGCGGGCCAGCTGTAGTTGGTCGTACCAGCGGCCTGCAGGGCCGACTTGACGGCGCTGGGCGTCGCGGTGGGGTGGGTGGCCTTGTAGAGCGCCGCACCACCGGCGGCGTGCGGGCTGGCCATCGAGGTGCCGGAGATGGTGTTGTAGCCGCCGCCCTTCCAGGTCGAGTAGATGCAGACGCCCGGTGCCATCAGGTCCACGTCGGCGCCGTAGTTGGAGAAGTCGGCGATGGTGTCGTCCACGTCGGTACGGCAGGTGGGCGCAGCGCCGCCGCCGGGTGCGCCGTTGAAGTCGGCGAGCGCACTGACGGTGATCACCTCGTCGTAGGCGGCCGGAACGTGGTTCGCCGCGTTGTCGGTCTCGTTCCCGGCGGCGACGACGTACGTCACGCCGGCGGCGACCGACCGGCAAATGGCCTCGTGCATGGCGTCCTTGTTGCTGCCGCAGGCGCTGTCGGAGCCGGAGCCGCCGAGGCTCATGTTCGCGACCTCGATCTCGCTGGCGTGCGCGGTGACATAGTCGATGCCGCAGATGATGTCGGAGAAGGTGCCGCTGCCGGCGTTGTTGAGCACCCGGACCGGCCAGACCCGAGCCCCGGGCGCCATCCCGACCACGCCAATGCCGTTGTCGAGCGCGGCGATCGTGCCCGACACGTGGCTGCCGTGACCGTTGCCGTCGTTCGCACTCGTGCCGGTCGAGCAGTTCTTGGCGCCGGCGGTGTAGACGTTCAGATCCGGATGCGTGAGGTCGACGCCGGTGTCGATGACGGCGACGTCGACGTTCACCCGCTCGTCCAGACCGTTGATCTTCGCGGTCGGGCTCAGCTCCGCGTCGGCGCGGTTGATGCCGGTGGGCGTCGTCTGGGCGTCGGCCGTCACCACCCCGTCGGGCTGAACGAGCAGCACCCGGGGGTCGCGCGCGAGGCGTGCAGCGGCGGTCACGCTCATCCGGGCCGAGTAGCCGTTGAGGGCGTGCCCGTAGATGTGTCCGACGGTCGCGCCGTTGGCCCGGGCCTGCTCGGCGGCGGCCGACGGGGAGACGTCGGCCCGGAGGACGACGATGTAGCCGTCGGCCGTACCGGCGCTGGCGGCGGCGGTGGCGCCGGTGGCCGTTCCGGCAGCGACGACGATGCCGGTGAGCATCGCGACGCCCAGTGTTCTGCGCATGGGTGGTTCCTCTCCGCGTGCGGTAGGGGCGGTTGGCCCATGCCGAGGTTGTCGCGGCCGTGGCGACGCGAACAGAGGCGCGTGACATTCGTTATTGGAAATATACAAATTATGCTGAAAAGCCGCATACCGTCAGACCCGGTGTCCGGACGCCGGGCTGAGGAGGGCGCTCCACCCCTCCTGCCGGGATATCGACGCGCACGGCTGCGGTGTTTCATCACCGACCGGTTGGCGCGGGGACACCGGCCGGCTACCGTCGAGCCATCTGCACCGGAAAGGGCGCGGGGCCACAATGAAGACACCGGATCCCGACGTCGTGCGTCGGGCCGCCGCAGGGGATCCGACCGCCGTCGCGCAGCTGCTGACGGAGATCAGACCCATCGTCGTACGCTACGGCCTGGCCCGGCTCGGCCACGTCGGCGCCGGTGGCGCCACCGCCGAGGACGTCGCGCAGGAGGTCTGCCTCGCGGTGCTGCGGGCCCTCCCCCGCTTCACCGACCAAGGTCGCCCCTTCATCGCCTTCGTGTACGGCATCGCCGCCCGCAAGGTCGCCGACGCCTGTCGGGCCGCCGGCCGGGACCGGGCGGAGAGCGTCGCGGACGTCCCCGACGCCGCCGACCCGGCGCCCGGTCCCGAGGTGCGCGCGCTCACCGCGGACCTCGGCGCCCGGCTCGGCGAGCTGCTGGCCCAACTGCCGGCGACCCACCGGGAGATCCTCGTGCTGCGGTTGGCGGTCGGCATGACCGCGGACGACGTCGGTACCGTGCTCGGCATGACCGGGGGAGCCGTACGACTGGCACAGCACCGTGCGCTGACCCGGCTCCGCAGCCTTGCCGGCGACACCCTCGCCACGGTGATCATGTGACTCGGCGAGCTGCTGGCCCAACTGCCGGCGACCCACCGGGAGATCCTCGTGCTGCGGTTGGCGGTCGGCATGACCGCGGACGACGTCGGTACCGTGCTC
>JAEVHO010000651.1 GCA_016802835.1 Micromonospora sp. ATA32
GCGACGCTGTCGGCATGCCGCCAACTCCGCACCGGCCCAGCAGCCTGGCCTGGCAGATCTTCCGTGGCTCGGACGTGGTCCGCCGCGGCCTCCTCAGCCCGGGCTTCGCCGCGGCCCGCACCCGCGGTACCACAGTCGTGGGCGGTCTCGGCGGTTGTCCACAGGCGGTGGTGGGCGGCGCGACGGCGGTTGTCCACAGGGGTGTCGGGGCGGCTCACTGCCCCGCGACGCTGTCGGCATGCCGCCAACTCCGCACCGGCCCAGCAGCCTGGCCTGGCAGATCTTCCGTGGCTCGGACGTGGTCCGCCGCGGCCTCCTCAGCCAGCACCAACTTCGCAGTTCACCCTGGGTCCGGCTGCGTCACGACGTGTACGCCGACGCCCGACTCGACCGGGACCACGCCCTCGCCTGCCGGGCGGTCGCTCTTCACCTGCCCCCTGGCGCCGCGATCGCCGGCCCGTCGGCCGCCTACCTGCACGGGATCGAACATGCTGCGGGTTTCACCGATGACGTCCACGTCATCGCGCCCCGAGCTGGGGGGCCGCGCAGCCAGCGCGGCCTGCGGGTGCACACGATGGGTCCGGCTCGACCAGCGGGCGCCCCGGACACCCGGGCACTGGCCGGCGGCGTATCGGCCGGCAGCGCCGACACCCGGTGCGGAGCCGCGAGCGCGGTTGTCAGAGACGCGGACACAACCGTCTGGGCCCGGGTTGGCGGGCTTGGCCTGGTGGTCACCGGCTCGCCGCCCCGAACCGATCCCACCCGCGCCGCCTGGGAGAGCGCCGCATGGCTGGACCCGGTCCGGGCGGTCGGCATCGTCGACGCCCTGCTTGGGCGGGGCCTGACCACCGGAGCCGCGCTCGCCGGGATCGCCGATCGCAACGCCGACCGGCCGGGTGGCCGGCGCGCCCGCTGGGTCTTCGACCTGGCCGACCCGGGCGCCCAGTCGCCACCAGAGTCGCACCTGCGGGTCCGCCTGATGCTGGCCGGCCTGCCCCGCCCGGTCGTCCAGCACCCGGTGCGCCTGCCCTCCGGCCTCGTCCTCCACCCCGACCTGGCCTGGCCGGAGTTCCGGGTTGCCGTCGAGTACGACGGGCACCCGCACGCCGACCCGGATCAACTGCACCCTGACCGGAAGCGGCTCAACCAGCTGGTCGGAGCGGGCTGGATCGTGCTGCACGTGACGGGCCGTCGGCTACACCACGAGTTCCCGGCCGTGCTGCGCGAGGTCAGCGCCGCATTGACCGCGCGCGGCTGGCGCCGAGCACGTTGATCCACTCCGGGTGCGCATCGGAGCTTCCACGCCAGCAGAGGTCGCCCGGGCCCCGCCTACGTGGGGCCGATCAGGCATTCGCCGACCACCGGCTCCCGAGAACGCCAGGCAGGTCGGTCAGGGCTGGCACCTCGGCGTCGGGCGTCACCCCGGCGGGTCGGGGCACGCCGAGCCGGTTCAGCCAGATCGCCCGGAGGCCGGCCCGCTGCGGCGCCACCACGTCGTGCGCGAGCGAGTCACCGACGTACACGATCTGCGACGCCGGCGCACCGGCTGCCTCGACCACCGCGGCGTAGAACTCGGGCGCGGGCTTCTTCGGCAGGCCGTCCTCGTGCGCGTACAGCTCGAAGGCGAACTCGCCGGCCAGCCCGCACCGCTCGGCCCGGCTGTTGCCGTTGGTCGCGAAGCCGAGCGTCAAGCCGGCCTCCCGCAACGCGGCCAGCGCCGGCAGGGCGTCGGGGAACGGTCGGGTCAGCGCGAACCGACGGGCGAAGAAGAGCGCCGCCATGTCGTTCAGGTGGTCGTCGAGCGCGGCCCGGGCCAGCGAGCGGGCCAGGGCGGCCCGCCGGATCTCCTGCACCGGCGCCGCGCTCAGCGCGCCGAAGACCGCACCCCAGTCCGACTCCAGGTCCGCGAGGGACACCTCGGCCGCCGCCGGGCTCAGCCGCCGCATCTCCTCGAGTACGGCCACCAGCCCGCCGGTGACCGCGGGGCGCAGGTCGAGCAGGGTCTCGTCGGCGTCGAAGACGACCGTGGTCAGCATGCCGGAAAGCCTCTCACCGGCGATCTCGGGTGAGCCCGCCCAACCCCCGACCGGGCACCCGCCCAGGGGCACCCGCCGCCCCCTCACCTCCTCACCACCGGTCAGCACCGGCTCGGCCGCGCCCGGCCTCCGTCGGCGTCGAAGACGACCGTGGTCAGCATGCCGGAAAGCCTCTCACCGGCGATCTCGGGTGAGCCCGCCCAACCCCCGACCGGGCACCCGCCCAGGGGCACCCGCCGCCCCCTCACCTCCTCACCACCGGTCAGCACCGGCTCGGCCGCGCCCGGCCTCCGTCGGCGTCGAAGACGACCGTGGTCAGCATGCCGGAAAGCCTCTCACCGGCGATCTCGGGTGAGCCCGCCCAACCCCCGACCGGGCACCCGCCCAGGG
>JAEVHO010000652.1 GCA_016802835.1 Micromonospora sp. ATA32
GCGTGGGCGGCGGTCATGGGGCCGGCGATGGCGCCGCCGGTGAAGGCGAGGCCAGCAGCGGTCAGAGCGGTCTTGCGGATCAGATCGGTACGCATGATGTGTGCCTCTCTGCTCGGGGGTGCACGGCAACGCACGCGGGGAGCGGCGCGCCGAAGAAAGGGAAAGAAGGGATCCGCCCGGCGGTCGGGGGGACCCGCTCGGGTGTCCGGGGGATGTAACCGGCCCGGCCGGCCGCGCATTCCACCGCGCTGGCTTTTCGGGCGCTGCCCCGGACCGGGTTCGCCGGGGTATGCGATGTTCAACGACCCGGGCCCGCCCCGGATTCCGCCGTCCGGGTGGCCCAGCCCACGGGACGCGGAGGCGCATACCGGACGCCCGGCCGAATACCTCGTTGACGGATGGGGGCATCCGGCCCGCCCGACGGCGGCCCGGTGCTCACCTCGCGGCGGGGACAGCGGGCGACCAGGTGACGGGTCGGGACTTCAACGTGCCGGCGGGCTGGTCTGGAGCAGCTCGACCACGGCGTCCCGGGCCGCGCGGACCACCTCCCGGGACTGCTCGGTCTGGAGTGTGGTCGAGATCTGGGACCATGTCATCATGGAGATCTGGCACAACCCGGCCTGCTCGAAGTGCGCCGGTGCGCGGGCCACGCTGGACGAGGCCCGGGTGCCGTACCGGTTGCGGGCGTACCTGGACGGGGCGCCGAGCGCGACGGAGCTGACCGGGGTGCTGCGCCCGGCTCGACGCCCGCGCCTGGGAGATCTGCCGCACCGGTGAGCCGGTGGCGGTCGCCCTGGGCATGGCGGACTGGCCGCGTGACGACGCCACGGAGCCGCGCTGGGTCGAGGCGATGGCCGCCCACCCGGCGCTGATCCAGCGCCCGATCCTGCTGCTCGACGACGGGAGCGCGCTGGTCGCTCGTACACCGGAGGCGCTGGCGGAGGCCGTCCGGCGCGCCGCGCCGGACGATGCCTGACCCCGGCGTCAGGCCGGGTCGTCGCCCGGCCTGGTGGCGCCCCCCGGCCTGCGCGTGCCGGTCGCGCAGCCGCTCCCGAATCTCCTCCGGGGTGTACGCCCGCCGGCGCCGCTCGGCGCGGGCGATGACCACCCCGACGCCGCGACCCCGGCCAGACCGGCCAACCCGAGGACCTTCCACCACCGCATCCGCTGCCGCATCGGCTTAGGGTAGTTGTCCATGAGCGAGCGCAGCGCGCGAAACACCGGGGCGACCGCATGAGCATCAGCCTGGACGAGGCCGTCGACCTGACCCGCACCGGAGATCTATGGGTGTTTCGCGGTCGCAGCGGGCCCGACCGGGCCATCCAGTTCACCACCAACAGTCCAGTGAACCACGTGGGCATGGCGCTGGTGCTGGACGACATGCCGCCGCTGATGTGGCACGCCGAGCTGGGCCGGTCGCTGCCGGACATGTGGTCGGGCACCCACCAGCGCGGCGTGCAGCTGCACGACCTGCGCGACGCGGTCTGCGTCTGGGCCAACCGGTACGGCCAGCGGGCCTGGCTGCGCCAGCTCGACCCGCCGGCCGACGCCGAGATGGAGCAGGCCGCGCTGCGGACCGTGGCCCGGCTCGACGGCACGCCCTTCCCCTCCACCGCCCAGCTCGCCTGGCGCTGGGCCCGGGGCCGGGTACCACAGGTACGGCTGCCGCTGCCGGGGCGCCGGGGCCGGTCCGGTCCCCCCGTGCCGGACCGGACGTTGGAGACCGCGTACTGCGCCGAGGTGGTCGCGGTGACCTACGAGGCAATGGAGCTGCTGCCGGCGGGCCGCCGCCCGAACTGGTACGACCCGGGCCGGTTCTGGAGCGGCGACGACCTCGGCCTGGCGACGGGTGCCCAGCTCGGCGCCGAGATCGAGGTACGCATTCCGGGCCGCTGAGGTTTGCCGGGCCACCCGGCCGGCAATTGTGGGCGACGTGAGAGCATCCGCCGATCTCGACTCGCTGACCGACTTCTTCGACCGGTACGGCGTGGCGCTGACCTCCGGCGACGTGGCCGCCGTCGCGGGCTGCTACGCGCTGCCGGGACTGGTGGTCGCCGACACCTACAGCTTCTCGTTCACCTCGCCCGCCGCGGTGGCCCTCTCCTTCGTCGGCGCGGCGCCGGACTATCAGGAGGGTGAGCTGGTCGCCGCGAACGCGCTGATCGAGGACGTGCAGCCGATGTCGGCGCTGCTGACCATGGTCGCGGTGGAGTGGGAGTTCCTGGACAGTCACGGCCAGGCCGTGCCGGGCGAGCGCTACCGCTACCGGGATGCGGGCCAGTGCTCCGCCCTTCAGGGCGGGGGTGAAGGCCCGCGCTGGGAGGGAACCAAGGCCCGAGCAGTGCTCTAACCCGGTGGCTGGTCGATCTGCTCGGCCACCGGCACGGGCACGAGGGCGGCGACCCGGCGTCCATTGTTGGTGACG
>JAEVHO010000653.1 GCA_016802835.1 Micromonospora sp. ATA32
CTGGGTGTTGCCGTCGAGACCCTTGCGGCGGGCCTCCTCCGGGATGGGCAGGCCGGCGAACCCGGTCTCGACCACGGTCACCTTGACGGCCTCGGCCTCTGTCCAGCATCTCGCGCCAGCCCTGGGTGTTGCCGTCGAGACCCTTGCGGCGGGCCTCCTCCGGGATGGGCAGGCCGGCGAACCCGGTCTCGACCACGGTCACCTTGACGGCCTCGGCCTCGTCGGCCAGATGGAACTCGACCAGCGTGGTGTTGTCGCCGGTGAGGTCCTCCCCCGGGCTGGTGCTGGCCCACCGGAATGCGGCGTAGGTCTTCGGGTCGAAGCGCACCACCTGCACCGGGAACCGGCCCCACTGCTCGGATTCGCGGACCGCGATGGCCCCCGGCGTCCGGTCGATCGGGGCCGGGGTCTGGCTCGGCACCCACCACCCGGGCTCGGTCACCAGGTCCCAGACCCGGTCCAGCGGTGCCTCGATGAGCACGGAGTGCTCGATGCGGTCACTCATGTGTGGTCTCCCTCCATCCGCAACTCCACAGTTGCACATCGTCGGCCGATCCGCAACCCACCGGTTACACATCACCCGCCCGTGCGGCCCTCGGCCAGGCCCGATGGATGGACCGAGGATTTTGATCACCGGATCGACCGACGGCCTCGGCCCGAGCAGCGTTCCTCATCAACTGCCGTCGCGGTATGAGGACCGGCGGCGCTGGTGATCGAGCGTGCCGTCACCGACCGTCGTCGCCGACCCAGCCGGGGATGCGTCGGGCGAGTGGGCGAGGTCCGCGACGGTCTCCATGTCCACGGGGCGCGCTGGGCCGAACGACATCATGTCCCACGAGGCGAAACCCGCGTGGACGTCGCGCAGGAAGACCTGAAGTGGCTCCGGAAAACTGCCCCAGAACGGCGGTTCCCGCCCGAACGACCGCGGGTCGTAGCCAACCCAGGACGCCAGGTCCCCGTCGTCGTCCTCGGCCACGTAGACCGCTCGGGGAGTGGTGACGACTCGGCCGCTCTGGGTGCGATGAAGGTCAGCGGCAGCCCTTCCAGCGAGTTGGCGATCTCCGCGACGTCAACCCCGGCCATCCGATTCTCCATCGCCTGGATGGCGGCCACACTCGGGACTGCTTCGAGGTGTTCGCTCCCTGCGACAGCCACTGGTAGTTCACAGGGCGGAGCACTAGCCCGCAACTCGGTAGCGAGCTGGCGCCGCCGAACGGGTGAGGCGTACGCCCGCCGATGGGCTGGTTTTCGCCTTGTCCCTGGGTCAACGCGCGGCGTCCCCGCAAATCGCCGCTGGTCCGAGAGGATTCGGGGCGAGGACCAAGGAGGACGCAGTGACGACCCGACTCAACCCGTACCTCAGCTTCCCGGGCAACGCGCGCGAGGCGCTGGAGTTCTATCACCAGGTGTTCGGTGGCGACCTGAAGCTGAACACCTTCGGCGAGTTCGGCAGCGACGATCCGGCGCTCGCCGACAAAATCATGCACGGCATGCTGGAGACCAGCAATGGCTTCACCCTGATGGGCTCCGACACGGCCCCCGGCATGGAGCACAAGCCCGGCAACAACATCTCGGTAAGCCTCAGCGGGGATGACGCCGACGAGTTGCACCGCTACTGGGAGCAGCTCTCCGACGGCGGCATCGTCTCGGTTCCCCTGGAGAAGCAGATGTGGGGCGACGAGTTCGGCATGTGCGCGGACCGGTTCGGCATTGACTGGATGGTCAATATCACCCAGGCCGCCTAGCGCACGGCTCGACCGTCGCTGCGCCGGCGGGCACCCCGCACGCCGGTGTTCGGATCCACCAGGTGTACCGGCGGTCCGAACGGGTACAGCCCGGTCCCGCGGCCGGGCCCGACCGGTGCGCCCGACCTCGACGCAGCTCAGGGGGTGGAACGGATGCCGGTGCTGGCGCACGTGTCGTCCCGCCGCCGGGTCCGGGCCGGCTCCCCGGGCCGGCCACGCCACCGATGAGCCGGGTCCGGAACCTGCGCGTCCGCCCCGACCTGCTCTACGTGGCGAGCGGCTGGAGCACGCTGGTCACCGACGTGCGCGGCCGGATCACCGGCGCCGACCCGCAGGGCTTCTTCGCCCGCAACACCCGGGTGCTCAGCGCGGAACACATCACCATCGACGGCCGCGAACCGGTCCCGTTCAGCACCGCCAATGTGCAAGGGCACGCCCAACTGTCGTACGCCGAACTGGGCGACGGGGAGGCGCTGCCCTCCCGGGCGGCCTACCTGCTGACGGAACGCTTCCTCGGCGAGGGGCTGCGCACCCGCCTGACCGTGGTCAGCTACGCCGCGCAGCCGCTGCGCTGCGCTGGCGATCGTCGCCGCCGACTTCGCGGACACCAGCGAGGCCGAGACGGGTCGCCGCCGGCAGGTCGGCGACGTCGGCGCGGCCTGGGACCCCGGCG
>JAEVHO010000654.1 GCA_016802835.1 Micromonospora sp. ATA32
ATGGACAACGCGATGGACGCCGACCTCCCCGCCGACGGCATCGAGCCGATCGCGATCGTCGGCTGGCCGCCCGGCTGCCCGGTGCCGCCGACCTGCGGCAGTTCTGGCGCAACCTGGTCGACGGGGTCGAGTCGGTCACCGAACTCACCCGGGAGGAGCAGCTCGCCCGGGGCATCAGCGTCGACGAGGTGGACGACCCCGGCTGGGTCAACCGGGCGCCGCTGGTGGACGGCTACGACGAGTTCGACGCCGAGCTGTTCGGGATGACCGCCCGCGAGGCGGAGACCGCCGACCCGCAGCACCGGCTGTTCCTGGAGACCTGCTACACCGCGCTGCAGGACGCCGGGTACGACCCGTCCCGCTACGACGGGTCCGTCGGCGTCTACGCCGGCACCGGCGGCAACACCTACCTGCAGCGGAACGTGCTGCGCAACAAGCGGGTCGGCGGCAACCCGCACGCCGTGGTCTCCATCGCCACCGGCAACTCGCCGAACTACGTGGCGACCAACGTGTCGTACCGGCTGGACCTGCGCGGGCCGAGCCTGACCGTGCACACCGCCTGCTCCACCTCGCTGGTCGCCTTCCACCTGGCCTGTGAGGCGCTGCGCAACGGCGAGTGCGACATGGCGCTCGCCGGTGGGGTCAACATCGAGCTGCCGCACGCCGGATACCTGGGCATGGAGGGCTTCACCTCGCCGGACGGGCGGTGCCGGCCGTTCGACGCCGCCGCCAACGGCACCGTGTGGGGCAGCGGCGTCGGCGTCACCCTGCTCAAGCGCCTCTCCGACGCGATCGCCGACGGCGACGCGATCCGCGCGGTGGTGCTCGGCAACGCGATCAACAACGACGGCGCCGGCAAGGTCGGCTTCACCGCGCCCAGCATGGACGGCCAGATCGAGGCGATCGCCCAGGCCGTCGGGATGGCCGGGATCGACCCGCGGAGCATCAGCTACGTCGAGGCGCACGGCACCGGCACCGCGATGGGTGACCCGATCGAGGTGGCCGCCCTCTCCGCCGTCTACACGAAGGACACCGACGACCGGGGCTGGTGCGGCATCGGCTCGGTGAAGTCCAACATCGGTCACCTCAGCCAACCCTCCGGCATCGTCAGCGTGATCAAGACCGTGCTCGCCATGGAGCACGGGCTGATCCCGCCGACCATCAACTACGAGACGCCGAACCCGGCGATCGAGTTCGCCGACACCCCGTTCTACGTGGCGAACACCCTCACCAAGTGGGACACCGACGGCGGCCCGCGCCGGGCCGGGGTCAGCTCCTTCGGCATCGGCGGCACCAACGCGCACGTGGTGCTCGAGGAGGCGCCGGCGGCGTACCGGACCGACCCGCGGGTCCGTCCGGCGCAGCTGCTGCACGTCTCGGCGAAGACCGCCACCGCGCTGGACACCGCCGTGCAGCGGCTCGCCGAGCACCTGGAGGGGGCCACCGCCGGCGGGCCGGAGCTGCTGGCCGACGTCGCACACACGCTGCGGACCGGCCGCCAGCAGTACCCGCACCGGGCCACCGTGGTCGCCACCGACCTGCCCGACGCGGTGGCCGCGCTGCGTACGCCGCGCCGCAGGCAGCACGGGGTGCTCGACGGCCCGGCGCCACGGGTCGGGTTCCTCTTCTCCGGCCAGGGCTCCCAGTACGCCGGGATGAGCGCGCAGCTCTACGCCGAGGAGCCGGGCTTCGCCGCGGTCGTCGACGAGTGCGCCGAGCTGCTCCGCCCCGAGCTGGGGCTGGACATCCGCGAGCTGATCCTCGGCCGGGACCCGGAGGCGGGGGACCGGCTCACCGAGACCCGCTACACCCAGCCGGCCCTCTTCGTCGTCGAGTACGCCCTGGCCACGCTCTGGCAGCGGGCCGGGGTCCGGCCCGCCGCCATGATCGGCCACTCGATCGGCGAGTACGTCGCCGCCACCGTCGCCGGGGTGCTGACCCTGCCCGACGCGCTGCGGGTGGTCGCCGCGCGCGGCCGGCTGATGCAGTCGATGCCGCCCGGCTCGATGCTGGCCGTACCGCTGGATGAGTCGGTGGTCGCCGGGCAGCTGACCGACGGCGTCTCGATCGCCACGGTCAACGGGCCGGGCACCTGCGTGGTGGCCGGCGCACCGGACGCGGTCGCCGCGTTCGCCGACACGCTCACCGTCAAGAGCAAGGCGTTGCGCACCTCGCACGCCTTCCACTCGGCGATGATGGAACCGATCCTGGCCGAGTTCACCGAGCTGATGGCGTCGGTGCCGCTGCACCCGCCGGCCATCCCGTTCCTGTCCAACGTCTCCGGCACCTGGATCACCGACGAGCAGGCCACCGACCCGACGTACTGGGCGGCCCACCTGCGCCAGCCGGTGCTGCTTCGGCGCCGGCGTGGCCACCCTGCTGGCCGAGGGCGCCTGGGCGCTGGTCGAGT
>JAEVHO010000655.1 GCA_016802835.1 Micromonospora sp. ATA32
CACCGCGAGCACGCTGGTCAGGTTGTCCAGCACGGTGCGCAGCTTCTTGGTGGCCGCCCAGCCCATCGAGACGTGGTCCTCCTGCATGCCGCTGGTCGGGGCGCGCAGCTGGAGTCCGCGTACCCCGGCCAGCAGCTCCACCGCGAGCACGCTGGTCAGGTTGTCCAGCACGGTGCGCAGCTTCTTGGTGGCCGCCCAGCCCATCGAGACGTGGTCCTCCTGCATGCCGCTGGTCGGCAGCGAGTCGACCGAGGCCGGGGCGGCCAGCCGGCGGTTCTCCGCGACGATGCCGGCGGCCGTGTACTGGGCGATCATCAGCCCGGAGTTGACCCCGGCGTCGGGGGAGAGGAACGCCGGCAGCTCCCGGGACCGGGTGACGTCCAGGAGCCGGTCCACCCGCCGCTCGGCGATCGCGCCCACCTCGGCGGCGGCGATGGCGAGGAAGTCGGCGGCGAAGCCGAGCGGGGCGCCGTGGAAGTTGCCGGTCGACTCGACCCGGCCGTCCGGCAGCACCACCGGGTTGTCGACCACCGACAGCAGCTCCCGGCCGGCGACCGTCTCGACGAAGTCGAGGGTGTCCCGGGCCGCGCCGGCCACCTGCGGGGCGCAGCGCATCGAGTACGCGTCCTGCACCGCGTGCGCCAGGTCGTCGCGATGCGAGTCCATCACCCGCGAGTCCTGCAGCAGCCGGTGGATGTTCGCCGCCGACACCGCCTGGCCGGGGTGCGGCCGGATCGCGTGCAGCTCGGGCAGGAACGGCCGCTCCGAGCCGAGCATCGCCTCGATCGCCAGCGCGGCGGTGACGTCGGCCATGGCGAAGAGGTGCCGGGCGTCGTGGATGGCCAGCAGCAGCATGCCGAGCATGCCGTCGGTGCCGTTGATCAGGGCCAGCCCTTCCTTGGCGGCCAGCTCGATGGGCTTGAGCCCGACCCGGCGCAGCGCGTCGGCGGCGTCGAGCCGGTCGCCGGCCGGGCCGAGCACCCAGCCCTCTCCGAGCAGCACCAGCGCGCAGTGCGCCAGCGGCGCCAGGTCGCCGGAGGCGCCGAGCGAGCCGTGCTCCGGCACCCAGGGGGTGATCTCGTGGTTGAGCAGGTCGACCAGCGCCTCGGCGACCAGCGGCCGGACCCCGGACCGGCCGAGCGCGAGGGAGCGTACCCGCAGCAGCATCATCGCCCGGACCACCTCGTGTGGCATGGGCGCGCCCACCCGGCGGCGTGCGAGCGGATCAGCGCGTGCTGCAGCTCCGCCCGGCGTTCCGGCGCGACGAAGGTGTTCGCCAGGGCGCCGAAGCCGGTGGAGACGCCGTACACGGGTCGGCCGGCGGCCTCGATGCCGTCCACGATGGCCCGGCTGGTCGCCATGGCGTCCACGGTGGATGGATCGAGGACGACCTTCGCGGTGCCGCGGGCGACCGCGAGCACGTCGGCGGGGGAGATCCCGGTGGGTTGGATGGTCACTGTCGACATTGCGGCACTCCGTTGTGCAGAACCTGGCGGATCAGTGGCACACCGGGCCGGTAGGCCAGGTGCAGGTGGGACGGGGCGTCGAGGATCATGAGGTCGGCCCTGGCACCGGGGCGCAGCACCCCGACGTCGTCGCGGCGCAATGCCCGCGCGCCGCCGTCGGTCGCGGCCCAGACCGCCTCCGCCGGGGTCATGCCCATCTCGCGTACGGCGAGCGCGATACAGAACGGCATCGACGAGGTGTACGACGAGCCGGGATTGCAGTCGGTGGCCAGCGCCACGGTCACCCCCGCGTCGAGCAGCCGGCGGGCGTCCGGGTACCGCGAGCGGGTGGAGAACTCGGCGCCGGGCAGCAGGGTGGCCACGGTCGGCGAACCGGCGAGCGCCTCGACGTCGGCGTCGTCGAGGTGGGTGCAGTGGTCGGCGCTGGCCGCTCCGAGCTCGACGGCGAGCCGCACCCCCGGGCCGGGGCCGAGCTGGTTGGCGTGCACCCGAACGCCCAGCCCGGCGGCCTGTCCGCAGGTGAGGATCGCCCGGGCGTGGTCGAGGTCGAAGGCGCCCCGCTCGCAGAAGGCGTCGACCCAGCGGGCGTGCGGGGCGGCGGCGGTCAGCATCGGCCCGCAGAGCAGCCCCACGTAGTCGTCGGGGCGGTTGGCGTACTCGGCGGGGACCACGTGCGCGCCGAGGAAGGTGGTCTCGTCGGTGACCTCGGCGGCGATCCGCAGCGACCGGGCCTCGTCGGCGACGGTGAGGCCGTACCCGCTCTTGACCTCCATGGTGGTGGTGCCCTGCCGCATCGCCTCGCCGCGCAGCCGACGCACGGTGGCCCGCAGCTCATCGTCCGACGCCGCCCGGGTGGCGGCGACCGTGGTGCGGATCCCACCCCCGGTGTACGGCTGCCCACTCATCCGGGCCGCGAACTCGGCCGCCCG
>JAEVHO010000656.1 GCA_016802835.1 Micromonospora sp. ATA32
GGGCAGAGCCGGAATGCTGCTCCAGGACATCGGTGCCTCACTTTGTCGGTGGCGTCGGTGCAGGTGCGGTGCCGCCGGGGCGGCTCCGCTCCGCCGGGGCGGCTCCGCTCCGCCGGGGCGGCTCCGCTCCGCCGGGGCGGCTCCGCTCCGCCGGGACGGACGGATTGACGGTCATCATGCAGCATCGAGGGAGAGTACTGCAAGAGTCGAACGCGTCCCTGAAAATCAATGGATAAAAGACTGTAAGAATCTGACGAACCGGGCGTGGTCCTGCTGCTCCGGCCCCCGCGCCCGGGGTCGGTCCGCGGTTCTTGTCGGTGCCGCCGCGCAGAATCGCGGGATGGAGAAACCGACGATCGTCAGTGCCGAGGAGTGGCAGCAGGCGCACGACGTACTGCTCAAGGCGGAGAAGGAAGCAACCCGCGCGCTGGACGCACTCGCCGCGCGGCGCCGCCGGCTCCCGATGGTCGCGTTCGCGGACCGGTACGCCTTCGACAGCCCGACCGGACCGAAGACCCTGCTCGACCTCTTCGACGGCCGGGGTCAGCTCGTGGTCTACCAATTCATGGACGCCGGGCCGGACCACCACTGCCCTGGCTGCCTAGCGGCAGTTAGCCGTGCCGCACCGGGCCGCCGAAGGCGGTCAGGAACCGGTCGCGGAAGCTGTCCATCCGCCAGACCGGGGCGCTCGGGCCGGGTCGCAGCCCGTCCTGCCAGCCCCATCCGGAGATCCGGTCCAGCACGGCCGGGTCGTGGGCGACAACGGTGATCGGCACGTCGCGGCTGGCGCCCTCGCCGGTCACGACCGGGGCGGGCTGGTGGTCGCCGAGGAAGACGAGCACGAGATCGTCGTCGCCGTACGTCTCGACGTAGGAGATCAGGCTGTCCAGCGAGTACTCGATGGAGCGCCGGTATCCGGTGCGTACCTCGGTGGTGCTGCGCCCGACCACGTCCTTGGGGCCGGGGTCGGCGGCGCTCGGGTCGTGGTAGATCGAGCCGTCGCCCACGGCCGTCCAGCCGATCGGCTTGGGGATGGCCGCCCACGGCGAGTGGCTGGAGATGAGCGGGATCTCCGCCATCAGCGGGGCGTGGTCCGGCTTGCCGTGTTCGAGCCGTTCGAACTGCGCCAGGGTGAACTGGTCGGGCATCGGGGCGTAGCTGAACGTCGGCCCCCGGTACGCGAGCCGATCGGCGTCGTAGTAGCGGTCGTAGCCGAAGAACCTCCCCTCCGGCCAGGGCTGGGTGGCGGCGGGCATCACGCCGACGGTCTGCCAGCCGGCGCGGTGGAACGCGCCGTTGAGGGTCAGCCGGTCGCTGGTCAGCAGGGCGCGGTGGCGCTGCTCGCCATCGATCCACAGCCCGGACAGCAGCGTGTCGTGGGCCAGCCAGCTCCCACCGCCCGTCGTCGGTGAGGTGAGGAAGGCGCTGCGGGAGGCGAAGCCGGCGGCCCGCAACCGTCGGTTCCCGGCGTCGAGCACCGCGCCGACCTGCGGTGCGAACTCCGGATCCTCGACCGCGTCACGCCCATAGCTCTCCACGAAGGAGACGATCACGTCCTTGCCGCGCAGGCCGGTCAGCAGTTCCTGGCCCGGAAGGTCACGGAAGGCGTCGCTGGCCAGTTGCGCGGCGAAGGTTTCCCGGTCCCGCTGGCTCGCGCGTACCCCGGAAGCGTGCGCGGTGACCAGGGCGGACGCGCTGTGGTCGGCGACCGGCACGCCCGGCACGAGCCGTACCCCGAACGCGGCGCAGGCCAGCCAGACGACCGTCAGCGCCGCGACGGCCCGGACCGCGGTGATGTGGTGCCGGACCACGAGGCGGCTCAGCCGCAGCACCGACAGCGTCATGAGGACGAGCAGGCCGGCCACCAGCACCACGACCGCGACCGCGGCGCCGATCGCGCCGGCCCGACCGATCGAGTCCGACAGGAAGCTCACGCTGTCGTCAAGCAGGGTCCAGTCGATCGTCAGGTCGAACGGCCGGTCCCAGGCGTAGTAGAAGCCGATGTCCAGGAGCTTCAGGACGGTCAGCAGGCCGAGGGTCAGACCGACGAGGACGGCCCCCACCCGCCTCGCCCACGACGGCAGGACCAGCAGGAGCGCGACGGCCACCAGCCCTTCGAGCGGGATCCGCACGAACCCGCCGGGGGTGAGATCACCGAGCCGGTGCGGCGCGTCCAGCGCGAACAACACCAGCAGTCCGGCCAGCGCGGAGGCCACCCACGTCACGCCGGAGCCGCCGTCCGTCGTCGGGTCGTCCGCCACGGTGGTCGTCGTCGGGTCGTCCGCCAGAGCGGTCCGTGTCGGGTCGTCCGCCACGGTGGCCCTTTCCGGGGCCGCCGGGGCGGCGGAAGCGCGTGAGGGTGGAACATCGGGGGACCTTCCAGACGGGCGGAA
>JAEVHO010000657.1 GCA_016802835.1 Micromonospora sp. ATA32
GGGCTGGCGTTCCTCGACGCGCCGGACATCCGACTCGGTGGTCGACGCCAACCGGGCGCTGGCCGGTCAGCTCCTCGCCGCCGCCGACCTCTGGCTCTTCGTCACCACCGCCGCCCGGTACGCCGACGCCGTCCCCTGGGAGCTGCTGCGCAGCGCCCAGGGCCGGGGCGCGGCGATCGCCATGGTGCTCGACCGGGTGCCGCCGGAGGCGGCCGACGAGATCGCCGCCCACCTGTCCGAGATGCTCGCCGCCCAGGATCTCGGTGCGGCGCCGCTCTTCGTCCTGCCGGAGACCTGGGTCGACGGGCAGGGGCTGCTGCCCGACAAGGTCACCGCGCCGCTGAGCGCCTGGTTCACCCGGCTCGCCGCCGACGTCGACGCCCGGGCCGCCGTCGTCCGACAGACCCTCGACGGTGCGCTGGCCGCGCTCCACCCGGCGGTCGAGGGCCTCGCCGCCGCCGCCGCCGAGCAGGTCGCCGCCGCCGGCGCGCTGGACGAACGGGTCCTGGGCGCGTACCGGGGGGCGCACCGCACGGTCGAGGAGGGGCTGCAGGACGGCCGGATGCTCCGCGGCGAGGTGCTGGCCCGCTGGCAGGAGTTCGTCGGCACCGGCGAGTTCTTCCGCACCCTGGAGGCCCGGATCGGCCGGCTGCGCGACCGGGTGGTGGCCACGGTCACCGGCCGGCCGGCGCCCGCCGCCGAGCTGCGCAACGCCATCGAGTCGCAGCTGGTCACGCTGCTGCGCGGGGTGGCCGCCGAGGCCGCCGAGAACGCGTACACCGGGTGGCGGGCCCACCCGGCCGGCGCGGCGCTGCTCGACCCGACGCTCGCCCACGCCGCCGACGACCTGCCCGAACGCGCCGAGCGGCTGGTCCGCGACTGGCAGCGCGGAGTGTTGGAGCTGGTCCGGGTCGAGGGCGGCGACAAGCGGTTCGTGGCCCGGACGGCCGCGTATGCGGTGAACGCCACCGGACTCGCCGTGATGATCGCGGTCTTCGCCTCGACGGCGTTCATCCCGACCGGGCTGGAGGTGGCCACCGGGGGCCGGCACCACGGTCGCCGCGCAGGCGGTCCTCCAGGCGATCTTCGGCGACCAGGCGGTGCGGACGCTGGCCAACCGGGCCCGCGCCGACCTGCTCGACCAGGTCCGCGCGCTGCTGGACGAGGAGGCGGCCCGCTTCCTCGCCCGTACCGACGAGGCCCGGCCCGCCGACGCCGCCGCCGCGCTGCACCGGTCCGCCGGCCGGGTGGAGGTCGCTCGGCACCGCAGCGGACTGGCCGGGACCGGCCGCCCGGGGCTGCCTTCGACGACACCCGAAGGTGGTGCCCGGTGAGCGCGAGGAGTGAGCTTGCGAGCCCCGCAGTCGCGAACGGAAGAAGGCCCCCGGTGAGCGCGAGGAGTGAGCTTGCGAGCCCCGCAGTCGCGAACGGAAGAAGGGCCCGGTGAGCAACATCGCCGGCCGGATGCGCGGGGCGTTCCGGGGCGACCAGCGGGTCGACGCGGACGCCCTGGTCGCCCGCCTCGACGCGGTACGCCGCTTCCTCGCCGCGGTGGACGGGCAGCTCCCGGACGCCCGGCTCGTCCCCGCGCACACCCTGGTCGAGCGGGCCGGCACCCGGCTGGCCCTCTCCCGGGACCACACCGTGGTCGCGCTGGCCGGGGCGACCGGCAGCGGCAAGTCCAGCCTGTTCAACGCCCTCGCCCAGCTCCAGCTCTCCCCGGTCGGGGTACGCCGGCCCACCACCGGCGTCACGCACGCCTGCGTCTGGGGGCAACTCGACGGCGCGGGCCGACTCCTCGACTGGATCGGCGTGCTGCCCCGGCACCGGTTCGTCCGGGAGAGCGCGCTGGATGCCGACGACGAGACTGCCCTGCACGGCCTGGTCCTGCTCGACCTGCCCGACTTCGACTCGGTGCAGCGGTCCCACCGGCTGGAGGTCGACCGGCTGCTCGGCCTGGTCGACCTGGTGGTCTGGGTGGTCGACCCGCAGAAGTACGCCGACCGGGTGATCCACACCAGCTATCTGCGCGAGTTCCACCGGCACCGCGACGTCACCCTGGTCGTGCTCAACCAGGCGACCGGCTGCCGCCGGCCGAGCTGCCCCGGGTCCTCGGCGACCTGCGGCGACTGCTCGACGCCGACGGGCTGGACGGGGTCCCGCTGCTGGCCACCACGGCCGTCGACCCGGACGGCATGGACGGGCTGCGGGTCGCGCTGGAGGGGACGGTGGCCGAACGGCAGGCGGCGCTGCGCCGGCTCGCCGGCGACGTGGACACGGTCGTGGCCGAGCTGGACGAGCTGGTCGGCGCCGACCTGCCGCGTACCGGGCCGGACTACGGGACGGTCCGCGAGCTGACCGGGGGCGCTGGCCGGCGTGGCCGGGGTGC
>JAEVHO010000658.1 GCA_016802835.1 Micromonospora sp. ATA32
GCTGGCGCCGACCCGGCGGATCTGCTACGCCGGCCGAGCGGCAGGGCTCAGCTGCGGGCCGCCCTGCAGCGGCGGGCACGGCCCATGCTCGACACGATGGTCGACCACCGCCTCGCTCGGCTCGTCGAGCGGCATCCCCGGCTGCTGGAGGACATCGATGGCAGGTGCGCTGCGGTACGTGTCCTGGTGCCGCTGCTGCTTGAGGCGACGAGCCCGAGTGAGGCCATCCGGGTCGCCCGACGCGTCGTCGCCCACACCGGTACCGGGGTCGACACTGTCGCGGTCGCTGCCGTCGCACACCTGGAGGACGCGCTACACGGCCTCCATCGCGTACCGAAACTGAGGAATGCTGAGGGCACGGGTGAGCGGCAATGGCTGAAATTGCGTCTCCGCGACCTTCAACCCGAACACCTGCTGGCCTGGCCTGACGGAGGCTATACACCATCGCCTCTACCTGACTAACGGGTCGCGTCAGCCGTTCCAGAGGCTCAGGACCCCTGATGTGAGCGCACCGGCTGCAGCACCCTCGACTATGGTTCGTAGCGTGCGACCCAGCGCACGTAGTTTGCGCGGATCTGGGTTCGGCTGGCTTGCAGTTGAGGCAATATCGTCGGCCAGCGCTGAGGCGGCGCGCTGCTGCTGCTCAGACAGCCCAAGACCAGGCAACGCTCGAACAGTTGCTTGAGCGAACTTGCGCAACGCCTCAATGTCTAGCGGCTCGCCTCCAATGTTCTCGGCGACCTGGCGCTCGACAGTCGAGTGGGCGGCGACATTACCCACGTACTCCGCTGTGACGGACACCCGCTGGTCGGGACCGTGCTTGGGAAACAAAGGTGCCTCCAAAAGGTTGCCGTCATACTCTTGCAAGCAAATGTAGCCAAGCTCAGTGAGGGAAACGACTTCGCCAACAAGGAGGCCAGCTGAAGCTGCCGAAAGAAACCGGGCCCCCCTCAGCCAGGAGATTGCGCCCTGCAGTTCAATGACATTACACGGGATGTTGTCGACGATTGAAATGTCGGCCGCCAAGAACGCGTGAGTGTACAGCGGCTGAGTGCGGTGTGGCGAGACAGCGTGTTCGCCGACCCACTTCAGCAAGAGCCGCCTGATGCGCCAAGCGCGATCTTCATTCTCAATTGGCTCACGCAACGCCTCAGAAAACTTTGCGCCAGCCTCGGTTGGCAACAGCATCCAAGTCGACGGTTTCCTTAGCATGCCGACATACGTCACATCGGTCCTCACCCAAGCGGCCTGCCCTGCAGCCAACGCCTCGTGCACTTGGAGGCGCACCTCGTCGAGTGTGACAGAACCACCGAGGACCATGGGCGCAAAGTCCGGCGGGTCCGGCAACTGTAGTATGAATCGAGCGGGCGAGCCGTCCGTAACGAATCCACGGAGAAAGTTCTCGGGGTTTGCAACCATCCCGTCGTACCGCTTGGGGGAAACGCCGCGGCGTCGAAGGTACTCCAACCAGGCTAGAAAGAGAAAGCGAATTTGCAAAGTCCGATGTGAGCGGATGTCCCCGGCTGTTGCCACTGACATTCCCGGCAGAGTCCCCAGCTGCGCGTCGTCGACTGCTACATCCGATTGAATCGGCAACCAATTCGATCCGCGCTGCCGCTCAATTATCTCAAAAGACGTCCCCAGACAATCAACTCGAGCCGGACGGTTCGTTGCAAGTTCCGGCGCAGCCAGGCTGAGCAAATGCTGCAGCCGTGATATCACAGCGTCAATCAGTTCTCGGTCGGAACGCCGTACGTCGAGCACCGAACAGAAGGGCTCCGTGTTGTGCTGAACCCATGATGCTTCCGATACGTAGGCCTGCCCATCAGCCCCTAACCAGGTTTCTTCGAACACTGCTCTTAAGTCCCCGCCCTCGCGCACCGAACGCTCCGTCGAATGCACTAGCCACGCCGTGCGCTCACCCAAAGGCTCGTATCGGCGACGAGACCATCTAAACCGAGCTTTCACCCATGGCTTAAGCGTCTCGGCGCCCGGGTTACCTGCCGCAGCCAGCCTTGGTAGGGCAACCCCAAGAAGGCGGTCTAACTCCGCTCGGAGATCTTCTAGGCTAGGAACAGGGGGCGGGCTCTCCACGGATTGATAGTCCGGGATCATGCCGTTGATCGGATGGGCCGAACGGTTGATGTTTCCAGAGGCAGTTCCCACCCGTGCCACCCGACGTGCCAAGGGAGTGTCATTCCTGAAGGAGTGGGGCCGTGTCAACCCTTCTTGGTCGGACTGCTTGCGACCGGTTTGTGCTGATTCCCGGCTCGGTGCAGGCAAACGCCGGTAAGGGGTCGGGGTCAAGACTCGACCGGAGGTCGACCGCGTCAGCGGCTTGGTCTTGACGCCGATCCCGTGCGGCGCAGAATCGGTGCGCCGGGAGA
>JAEVHO010000659.1 GCA_016802835.1 Micromonospora sp. ATA32
TGACCATCCCCGACACCTGGCCCTGGGCTGAAGCGTTCACCCTCTGCTGGCACCGTCTGAGCGCGCTTCCTGCAACGACCTGACCAGCAAAAACCGTCCCAGCGAGCCCGAGAGGACCGTACCGGCACCAGGAGACCCGGCGCACCCGCAGCGACACGCGGCAAACCGCCCCCCAACCACAGGGGACAAAACGGTCAAGCCAAATCAGTCAGGAGGGCATCGAAACCCTCTGACGAATCGAGGCCAACCCGACGGGCGAATGGACCACGCAACAGGCCCGGAACCTGATCGTCGACCTCGGTGAGCGGGCAAACTTGTTCCGGTTCCTGATCCGAGACCGCGACTGCAAGTTCACCGGCTCGTTCGACGCCGTGCTTTCCGCCGAGAGCATCGACGTGGTTCGGATCCCGCCGTGGACACCTCGGGCGAACTGCTATGCCGAGCGGTTCATCGGCACCGTCCGCCGCGAGTGCACCGACCACATCTTGACCTACAACGAACAGCACGCCCGCACTATCCTCGACGGCTATGCCCGACACTTCAACGCCCACCGTCCACATCAGAGCCTCGACCAACACGCACCCCGCCACGACCCGAAGGTTGTGATCCCGCTCGACCGACCGGTACGCAAACGCCGAGTCCTTCATGGCCTGATCAACGAGTACAGCCGAGCAGCAGCAGCCTGACCATGGCCGGGAAACGCCAGCTCACAGGCCCTGCACAAAGAATTGGCACGGCACAGGCCGCCGTCGCGATGTACATCCGCCGGCCGCTCGCTCCGGCGAATGCGGGGTTAGTACTGATCATCGACGGCGGGATAGCCCTACACATCGTCGGGCGGACCCTGTTGGGCGTCGTGACACACCTGGACAGCCGATTGTGGCACGGCCCTGTCGCGGCGCTCGTGATCGCCGGCATAACACCAGGATTGCTGATGGGCCCTCCTCTCGTGGCGGCGATCGCCACCACCTTCGTCGGTTCCTGCCTGGTTGCTTCCATCTATTGGAAGACTCCGATCGCGCGCCGGCAGATGCCAGGCTGAGCGCGGGCGACGGTCGCCAGGTGGCGGTGTATCCGCTCGGTCACTCCCCGCTTGTTCGGTCGCTTGAAGTGGCCGTACGCAATTGTCCGGCGTGCACCTGCCCTTACACGGCGAATGGGTCCGACGTGAGCATGAGCCTCTTTCGTTCGAGCGATTCAAACGTGCGGACGCATGGTTCTCGATGAACGGCGAAGGCGTCCAGGTCGTGGTGGATACCAGCCGGCCTGCTTGTCATCGTGGCAGCCGCGCCAGCGCTTATTCACCTGCCTCCACTCGGCGTGGCCGGCGTGATCAACGCGGTGCTACTTGTAGTCGTCGTCTGGTCATACCTGTTCTCCAAGCCGTCTGAGCAGCGGGCCGCCGCAGCGAAGCGGTAAGCGATGCCGGCCCCGCTGGCCCGCCGTAGCACCAAACGGTTTTCACCGCGTGAGTCGACCATGATGCTGGCCGTCGCGTCGGCGTGACGAGGCAGGTCGTTGGCCCGGGCCGGGTCCGGCAGAGGTGAGCGTCTCTTTCATGACGCTCCTCGTTACTGGGGCGGCGCGTCCCCCCTGTGTCGCGGCGGGCTGCCCTATGTGAGCCGCGCGCTCTCGGCTACCAGGGCTCCAGCACCCGAAAGGTGATGCCCGCCGCGTCCAGTCGGGCACGCAGCGCATCGCCCATCGCGACCGCGGTGGTGACCTGCCCGGCGTTCGACGGCAGGGAGTCGTGAGCGAGGCAGAGCGCCGACTCGGCGAGCATCTTCGACGCCCCTGCGTAGCCGGGATCGCCGCCGGCGACCTCGGTCACCACCCGCCGCTCGCCGCTGTCGGCGACGAAGCGCAGCCGGAACCAGGCCTTCGCCCGCTGCTGCGGCGTCGGTCCCGACCCGGCCGGGCGCAGGCGGCTCAGCGCCCGCCGCGCCGGCGGTACCTGCGCCAGCGCGAAAACACTCATCGCGCCCACCCCCAGCGCCGCCGCCATCAGCGGGTTGCGCAGCGTGACGAAGTGGCCGTACGAGAAGTCCGGGCCATAACGGTCGAGCGCGCGCGCCGAGCGTACGACGATCTGCGGGTCGATCGTGGGCAGCGGCAGCACCCACGCTCCCACGGCACGGTCGTACCCCGGCCAGCCGGACATCCTGCGAACCCGGCGGGTGCGGTCGATGGGCTCCACCCGGCGGCGCCGCGCGTGGGCCGCGGCGCCGGAGCGCCAGCCGGCGAAGGCGGTCAGCGCCGAATCGAAGGTCCCGCCGGAGGGCAGGCCGCTGACCTCGATTCGTCAGAGGGTTTCGATGCCCTCCTGACTGATTTGGCTTGACCGTTTTGTCCCCTGTGGTTGGGGGGCGGTTTGCCGCGTGTCGCT
>JAEVHO010000660.1 GCA_016802835.1 Micromonospora sp. ATA32
GGTAGAGCTGGTAGCGGTCCGGGCTGCGGTTCACCTCGGGCACCAGGCAGGGCATGATCCGGGCGGCCCGGGGGTCGAGGTTTGTGCCCACGGCGCCGAGCCGGAGCACCTCGCGCATCAACTTTCGACGGGGCTCGATGATGTTCTGGTAGAGCTGGTAGCGGTCCGGGCTGCGGTTCACCTCGGGCACCAGGCAGGGCATGATCCGGGCGGCCCGGGGGTCGAGGTTTGTGCCCACGGCGCCGACCAGCAGCACCAGGTCGTCCCGGACGGACTGGCCGCCCGGCTCGGGCGGGGTGCCCTTCAGCCGGCGTAGCGCCTCCAGCAGGAGCGCGTCCTTGCCGGGCCACCGCCGGTAGATGGTGGCCTTTCCGACGCCGGCCCGGGTGGCGATCGCCTCGATCGAGAGCGCCTCGATCGTGTTGCCCTCGGCGAGCAGGTCGAGGGTGGCCTCGACGATGGCCTCGTCCGCGCGAGCTCCGCGGTCCGCCGGGCGACCGCGGAGCATCTGCGGCGGAAGTCATGTCTGACATTGTCGCCGAACCTAGGCGGTTCCGGCCAACTCCGGTTCGGCCACCGGCGGGGCGACGATCGGCTCGGCCGCCGGGCGGCCCGGCATCCACCGCAGCACGATGACGATGCCGAGGGCGGCCACCACCGCGGAGAGCGCGGCGGCCCAGTGCATCGCCGTGACGAACGCGTCGTTGGCGACGGTGATCAGCTTCGGGCCCGCCGGCCCGAGCCCGGCCGCGGCCGCGTACGCGCCGGAGATCGACTCGTTGGCCGCGTCCCGGGCCGGGGCGGGCAGGCCCGCGACGGCCGAGGAGACGTCCGCGCGGTAGATCGCGGACAGGACCGAGCCGAGTACGGCCACGCCGAGTGCGCCGGCCACCTGCCGGACCGTGTTGCTGACCGCCGAGCCGACGCCGGCCTTCTCCCGAGGCAGCGCCGACATGATCGACTCGGTTGCCGGCGGCATGATGTTGGCCATCCCGGCGCCCTGCAGGAAGAAGAAGACCAGCACGACCCAGATCGGTGTGGCGGCGTCGATGAACGCGAACGCGCCGAGCGCCACCACGGTCAGCGCGAGGCCCACCGCCGAGACCGCCTTGCCGCCGTACTGGCGGACCATCGCGGCGCTGCGCGGCGCGAAGATCAGCTGGGCGGCGGCGAACGGCAGGAAGAGCAGGCCGGTCTTCAGCGGGCTGTAGCCGCGCACCAGCTGCAGGTAGAACGAGCTGAAGAACATCACGCCCATCGCGGCGAAGAAGATCAGGCCGACCGTCGCCACCGGGGCGGCGAAGCGCGGCACCCGGAAGAGCCGCACGTCCAGCGACGGGTGGTCGCTGCGCAGCTCGTGGGTGACGAACCAGGCCAGCACCGCCAGACCACCGAGGATCGCGGCCCAGACCACCGGGCGGTCAAAGCCGTGCTCGCCGCCGTCGATGATGCCGTAGGTCAGCGCGACCAGGCCGACCACCGAGAGCAGCACGCCGAGCAGGTCGACCCGGCCCGGCTTGGGGTCGCGCGACTCCGGCACCAGCACGGCGACCAGCACGACACCGAGCGCCACCACGGGCACGTTGATCAGGAAGACCGAACCCCACCAGTAGTGCTCCAGCAGCGACCCACCGAGGATCGGGCCGATGGCCACCGCGAGGCCGACCGCGCCGGCCCAGATTCCGATGGCCCGGCCCCGCTCCCGGGGGTCGAAGACGTTGGAGATGATCGAGAGTGTCACCGGCATGATTGCCGCGCCGCCGATGCCCATCACGGCCCGGGCGCCGATCAGCTGGGCCGGGTCCTGGGCGTACGCCGACAACAGCGACGCCAGGCCGAAGAGGACCAGCCCGATCAGCAGGAAGCGCTTGCGCCCGAACCGGTCACCGAGCACGCCGAAGCTGAAGAGCAGGCCGGCGAAGACGAGCGTGTAGGAGTTGATCGACCATTCCAGCTCGCCCTGGCTGGCCCCGAGGCCGTGCACCGGGTCGGCCAGGGTACGCAGCGCGACGTTGAGGATGGTGTTGTCGAGGACGACCACGAGGAGGCTGATCACCAGCACCCCGAGGATCGCCCACCGCCTTGGATGTCCGGTGTTCTCGTGCGGTTCCATGTCCGGTTCTCCCCCCGGCAACCCGCAGCGCGAAATACGATACGGGACGGACTCGTAATGACGCCGAGCCTAAGTGAGAGAGATTCGATACGGTACCGGTTCGTATCGTTTGTGGGTCAGGTCACGTCCCACGCGGATCCGGACCGCCAGGTCACGTCGTACGCCGGTGCCGATCCGGCCCGAGCCGGGTGTGGACCGGGGCCGTCAGGCCGGCGGGCCGAAGGCCAGGGCCGCCCCGCACACCGCGTCCACGGACCGGCA
>JAEVHO010000661.1 GCA_016802835.1 Micromonospora sp. ATA32
TGGCAGAGCGGCCGGTGCGCGCAGGTGAAGGACGCCGGCACCCAGCCCGGCGACCGGATCGTCCAGACCACCTGCACCGGCGCGGCCGAGCAGCAGTGGACCGTGGCCTGAGCCGGCGCGGGCGGCCGCGGTAGTCCGGGCGACGCCCCCGGGCGCGGTCAGCCGCGGTAGCTCCAGGCACGCCGTTCGGGCGCGGCGACGGCCATCGGCACCGGCACGACGACCGGTCCGCGGCGGCGCAGCAGCAGGGAGAGCCCGGCCGCCAGCACCGACAGCGCCCCGGCGACGTACCAGGCCAGCGCGTAGTCGCCGAGCCGGTCGCGGACCAGCCCGGCCCCGGTCGCCGCGATCGCCGCGCCGACCTGGTGCGCGGCGAAGACCCAGCCGAAGACCACCGCGCCGGACGCGCCGAAGTACTCCCGGCACAACGCGACCGTCGGCGGCACGGTGGCCACCCAGTCCAGGCCGTAGAAGATGATGAAGACCAGCATGCTCGGCTGGGCGGTGCCGGCGAACAGGCTCGGCAGCACCAGCAGCGACGCGCCCCGCAGCGCGTAGTAGGCGCCCAGCAACAGCCGGCTGTCCACCCGGTCGGTCAGCCAGCCCGAGGCGACGGTCCCCACGATGTCGAAGAGCCCGACCAGCGCCAGCAACCCGGCGGCGGTGGTCTCCGGCATGCCGTGGTCGTGCGCGGCCGGCACGAAGTGGGTGCCGACCAGCCCGTTGGTGGTCATGCCGCAGATCGCGAAGCCGCCGGCCAGCAGCCAGAACGGGCGGGTCCGGGCGGCCTGGGCCAGCGCGCCGAGGGCCAGCGTCGCGCGCCGCCGGCGAGCGGCGCCGGGGGGGACGACCTCGGTCGCGCCGTAGGCGGGCAGGCCGAGATCCGCCGGGTGCTCGCGCAGCAGCCACGCCACCAGGGGTACGACCGCGAGCGCCGCCCCGGCCACGACGAGTGCCGCCACCCGCCAGCCGTGATCGCGGACCAGCACCGCGACCAGCGGGAGGAACACCAACTGGCCGGCCGCCCCACCGGCGGTCAGCACCCCGGTCACCAGGCCCCGGCGGTGGACGAACCAGCGCCCGGTCACCGTCGCCACGAAGGCCAGCGCCATCGACCCGGTGCCCAGCCCGACCAGCACGCCCCAGCAGAGGATCAACTGCCAGCTCGCGCTCATGAACACCGTCAGCCCGCTGCCTGCCGCCACCAGCACCAGCGCGACGGCCACCACCCGGCGGATGCCGAACCGGTCCATCAGCGCGGCGGCGAAGGGCGCGGTCAGCCCGTACAGCATGAGGTTGACCGAGACGGCGGCGGAGATGGTGGCCAGCGGCCAGCCGAACTCGGCGTGCAACGGGTGCAGCAGCACCGAGGGGGTGGCGCGGAAGCCGGCCGCCCCGACCAGCGCGACGAAGGCGATGGCGGCGACGGTCCAGGCCGGGTGGAGACGGCGGTAACGGGTCACGGGCTGAGTCTGCTGCGTCGCGGTGGGCGGCGACGAGTGGCCGGAAAGCCATCGTGCGCAATAATCGGGCCATGGCTGTCGCTGTCACCCCGCACCGGATCGCGGTGCTCGCCCTCGACCACGTCGTCGGCCTCGACCTCGGCACCCCCGCCCAGGTCTTCGGCACCGCCCGCGACGCCGACGCAGAGCAGCTCTACGCGGTCAGCACCTGCACAGCCGGCGGCCGGCCGGTCCGCAGCACCGCCGGCTTCCAGGTGCTGCCGGACCACGGGCTGGAGCTGGTCGCGTCCGCCGACACGGTGATCGTCCCCGGCATCCACGAGGGCGCACCGCTGACCGACGGGACGCTCGACCCCGCCGTCGCCACGGCGCTGCGGGCGGCCCAGGACCGGGGCGTGCGGATCATGTCGATCTGCACCGGCGCCTTCGTCCTGGCCGCCGCCGGGCTGCTCGACGGCCGGCGGGCCACCACCCACTGGGCGTACGCGCAGCAGTTCCGCCGGCTGCATCCCGACGTCGACCTCGACCCCGACGTGCTCTTCGTCGACGACGGGGTGCTCACTTCGGCCGGGGTGGCGGCCGGCATCGACCTGTGCCTGCACGTCATCCGGACCGACCACGGCAGCGAGGTGGCCAACCGGGCGGCCCGCCGGTGCGTGGTGCCGCCGTGGCGGGACGGGGGGCCAGGCCCAGTACATCGAACGCCCGGTACCCCCGGGCGTCCCGGGCGGGCACGCCGCCACCCGCCGAGTGGGCCCGGCAGCGGCTGCACGAGCCGGTGGCGCTGCGCGCCTCGCGGCGCACGCGCGGACCTGTGCCTGCACGTCATCCGGACCGACCACGGCAGCGAGGTGGCCAACCGGGCGGCCCGCCGGTGCGTGGTGCCGCCGTGGCGGGACGGGGGGCCA
>JAEVHO010000662.1 GCA_016802835.1 Micromonospora sp. ATA32
CGCGTCCACAACTGGGTCACCCCGTTGCTTCACTCGCGGCACGACGCTCCCCTACCCATCCACACACCTGCACAAGGAATCAAGTCCAAGCGAGGTTGAAATGTGAATGCCACAGCTTCGGCGGTGTGCTTGAGCCCCGCTACATTGTCGGCGCGGAACCACTTGACCAGTGAGCTATTACGCACTCTTTAAAGGGTGGCTGCTTCTAAGCCAACCTCCTGGTTGTCTGTGCGACCCCACATCCTTTTCCACTTAGCACACGCTTAGGGGCCTTAGCTGGTGATCTGGGCTGTTTCCCTCTCGACTACGAAGCTTATCCCCCGCAGTCTCACTGCCGCGCTCTCACTTACCGGCATTCGGAGTTTGGCTGGTTTCGGTAAGCTTGTGGGCCCCCTAGACCATCCAGTGCTCTACCTCCGGCAAGAAACACGCGACGCTGCACCTAAATGCATTTCGGGGAGAACCAGCTATCACGGAGTTTGATTGGCCTTTCACCCCTAACCACAGGTCATCCCCCAACTTTTCAACGTTGGTGGGTTCGGCCCTCCACGCGGTCTTACCCGCGCTTCAGCCTGCCCATGGCTAGATCACTCCGCTTCGGGTCTAGGACACGCGACTGAATCGCCCTATTCAGACTCGCTTTCGCTACGGCTCCCCCACACGGGTTAACCTCGCCACATGCCACTAACTCGCAGGCTCATTCTTCAAAAGGCACGCCGTCACCCCGCAAGGCTCCGACGGATTGTAGGCGAACGGTTTCAGGTACTATTTCACTCCCCTCCCGGGGTACTTTTCACCATTCCCTCACGGTACTTGTCCGCTATCGGTCACCAGGAAGTATTTAGGCTTACCAGGTGGTCCTGGCAGATTCACGGCAGATTTCAGGGGTCCGCCGCTACTCGGGAACACTCACAGGAGGCCAGCCACTTTCGCCTACCGGACTTTCACCGCCTACGGTCAGCCATTCCAGACTGTTCGGCTAGCAACTGGCTTTGTAACTCCTTCAACAAGTGTCAGCTTGTCGAGCAAGGTCCCACAACCCCGACCACGCAACCCCTGACAGGTATCACACGCAGCCGGTTTAGCCTCGATCCGCTTTCGCTCGCCACTACTCACGGAATCACTAAATTGTTTTCTCTTCCTACGGGTACTGAGATGTTTCACTTCCCCGCGTTCCCTCCATACACCCTATGTGTTCAGGTGTAGGTGACACCACATGACTGGTGCCGGGTTTCCCCATTCGGACACCCTGGGATCACAGCTTGGTAGACAGCTCCCCCAGGCCTATCGCGGCCTCCCACGTCCTTCATCGGCTCCTGGTGCCAAGGCATTCACCGTTCGCCCTTGACAACTTGACCACAAAGATGCTCGCGTCCACTGTGCAATTCTCAACAAACGACCAACCCACAACCCACAAGCCCCACACCAGACCCGGCAACCACCGGCGGTATACGAGACCAGGCCATGCCTGGCAGACTCCCGAAACCCCACAGGGCTCCGAACCAGTCTCCGAAAGAAACAACCAAAAAGTTGTTCTTTCAGGACCCAACAGGGTGCTATCCGCCCTCTCCCAGCCGCACCACGAAGAACCGTTCCATACCACCCAAAGATGGTCGTACTAAGACCCCGCAGCCGTTGCCAGGAAAAAACTCGCCAGTGTCTCCGCCATTGAGCACCCCGACCCGACATCCGCGGGCCGCGGGCTCCTTGCACCCTTTCAGGTGAAGGTGCTCCTTAGAAAGGAGGTGATCCAGCCGCACCTTCCGGTACGGCTACCTTGTTACGACTTCGTCCCAATCGCCAGCCCCACCTTCGACGGCTCCCTCCCACAAGGGGTTGGGCCACCGGCTTCGGGTGTTGCCGACTTTCGTGACGTGACGGGCGGTGTGTACAAGGCCCGGGAACGTATTCACCGCAGCGTTGCTGATCTGCGATTACTAGCGACTCCGACTTCACGGGGTCGAGTTGCAGACCCCGATCCGAACTGAGACCGGCTTTTTGGGATTCGCTCCACCTCACGGTATCGCAGCCCATTGTACCGGCCATTGTAGCATGCGTGAAGCCCTGGACATAAGGGGCATGATGACTTGACGTCATCCCCACCTTCCTCCGAGTTGACCCCGGCAGTCTTCGATGAGTCCCCGCCATAACGCGCTGGCAACATCGAACGAGGGTTGCGCTCGTTGCGGGACTTAACCCAACATCTCACGACACGAGCTGACGACAGCCATGCACCACCTGTGACCGCCCCCGAAGGACCCCCCATCTCTGGAGGTTTTGCGGCCATGTCAAACCCAGGTAAGGTTCTTCGCGTTGCATCGAATTAATCCGCATGCTCCGCCGCTTGTGCGGGCCCCC
>JAEVHO010000663.1 GCA_016802835.1 Micromonospora sp. ATA32
CAGTTCGGCCAGGATCTCCCGCTGCCGCTCGTACCAGGGGCCGGCGCCGGGACGACGCATCACGTAGCGCAGCGCGATGCCCTTGAGCAGCGCGCACTGCCCGGCGCACCAGGGCGGCCACCAGTTCGGCCAGGATCTCCCGCTGCCGCTCGTACCAGGGGCCGGCGCCGGGACGACGCATCACGTAGCGCAGCGCGATGCCCTTGAGCAGCGCGCACTGGGCCCGGATCCGCCGGGGCACCACCAGATCGGCGGCGTAGCGCCGGTGCGGGCCGGGGCCGAAGCCCTCCTGGGTGGCGGCCACCACCGTCGAGACGAACCGGCCGGTCAGCACGCTGGTGGTCGCCTTCAACGCGACCTGCGCACGGTGGCTGCCGTCGTATCCGGCGAGCGGGGCGAACACCGGCTCGGCGAGCAGGTCGACCAGCACGGTACCGAGGTCCGCCGGGGACTCGCCGGAGTACGCGGCGGCCACGTCGGCGCAGAGGGCGCTCCGCTCGTCGGCGTCCTCGAGCAGCGGGCGGAGCAGGACGTACCCGCCGTGGATGCCGTCCTCGACGTCGTGCACCGAGTACGCCACGTCGTCGGCCCAGTCCATCACCTGCGCCTCCAGGCAGCGCCGCGGCTCCGCGCCGGAACCGTCGCCGCCGTCCGCGCCGGGTCCCTCGGGTACGCCCTCGCGCACCCAGTCGAAGACCGGCCGGTCGTCGGCGTACACGCCGAACTTCGGCTGCCCGGGCCGGCGCGGCCACGGGTACTTGCTGACCGCGTCGAGCGAGGCCCGGGTGAGGTTGAGCCCGGCCGGGGTGCCGTCCGGCGCGAGCACCTTCGCCTCCAGCCGGGTCAGCACCCGCAGCGTCTGAGCGTTGCCCTCGAAGCCGCCGCACGGCGAGGCCAGCAGGTCCAGCGCCGCCTCCCCGTTGTGCCCGAACGGCGGGTGCCCGAGATCGTGGGCGAGCCCGGCGGTGTCCACCACGTCCGGGTCACAGCCCAGCCGGGCGCCCATCTCGCGGGCGATCTGCGCCACCTCGAGCGAGTGGGTCAGCCGGGTACGCAGGAAGTCGTCGGTGCCCGCGGTGTGCACCTGGGTCTTCGCCGCGAGCCGCCGGAACGCCGCCGAGTGCAGCACCCGGGCCCGGTCCCGCTCGTACGGGGACCGGCCGTCGCCGGTGTCCTTCGGCGGTTCGTCGACCCGCCGCCGCGCGTCGCCGGATGCTGGCCGCTCAACCGCCCACCGCGCTATCCCCGCGGCCGGAGCACGCAGAACTCGTTGCCCTCCGGGTCGGCCAGCACCGTCCACCCGGCGTCGCCCTGGCCGATGTCCACGTGCCGCGCGCCCATGTCCACCAGCCGCTCGACCTCGGCCTCCTGGTCGGCCGGGCGCAGGTCGATGTGCAACCGGTTCTTGGTCTCCTTGCCGGCGGCGACCGGGACGAAGACGATGCCGGGCAGCCGGTCGGCTGACTGACGGATCTCCACCTCGTCCGGCTCCTCTGTCACCACCTGGTATCCCAGGGCCTCGGCCCACCAGCGGGCGAGCCGCCCCGGGTCGAGGGCGTCCACCGTCAGGTTCTCCCACAAGCTGCTCACGCGGCCACCCTTCGCCCCGAATACGACAGTGTTCGAGCGAGCCCAGGTTACGCCCGAGCGGGCGGGACGGCGCGCCTGAAATCGCCCCCGCGCGCTCCACAACCCCCGTTCAGCCGAGAGTTGTCGGCCGATCGCCGATGGTCACGGGATCGCGCACCGTCGATGGCAACGGGTAGCGTCCCGGAAGCGGAACGTGACCAACGGACGGTACGGCTGAGGAACGCGACGGTGGGGAGAGACGCTCGTGGACGCTGACACGGTGCTGGGAACGGAGTTGC
Source organism: Micromonospora sp. ATA32 (assembly GCA_016802835.1). Classification (GTDB taxonomy): domain Bacteria; phylum Actinomycetota; class Actinomycetes; order Mycobacteriales; family Micromonosporaceae; genus Micromonospora. Next base: position 1,869 of record JAEVHO010000663.1, read on the forward strand.
GAGGGCTGCGCCGACGCCGGCCGGAGGTGGCCGGCACGGTGCTGGCCGGCACGGACGGGCTGCTCATCTCCAGCGACCTGCCGGCCACCGACGCCACCCACCTGGCGGCCCTCGCCGCGGCCAGTTTCGGCCTCGGCCACCGGGTCGCCGACACGGTCCGCCGCGGCGAGTTCCGGGAGTCGGTGGTGCGTACGTCGACCGGGTGCGTGGTGACCTATCCGGCCGGCCGGCACGCCCTGCTCACCCTGGTCACCGGCGCCGCTGCCGACCTGCGGACGCTGCACGCGGAGGCGCGGGCGGTGCGACCGGGCGGGTACGGTGTTCGACACCCACCGCTCGGGCGTCCGGCGCGACCCCGTTCCCCGACGCCCACGCGCCCCTCGCGGTCCGCACTCCGATGGCCAGCCTCCCCAGCGAACTCCGCCGCCCCACCCACAGTCCCCGCCCCGACCACCTGGCGCCGCCCCCCGCTCCGCCCCTGACAGGGAC
>JAEVHO010000664.1 GCA_016802835.1 Micromonospora sp. ATA32
GGCAGACCGGGCCGCGCCGGGTCAGCGGGCACACCCCGGCCGAGGTGGTCGCGCAGGGCGGCGACACCGAGCGGGTGGTCATCCTCGCCGACAACGTGCGGACCTGGTGGACGGGGTGGGCGAGCCCTGGTGGCCGACCGTCGGCATCGTGGCCGCGCTGCTGGTCACCGCGCCGCTGCCCTACTTCACCAGCGCCTGGTTCCCCAACTGGTGGGTCCGGCAGATGCTGCGGATCAGCCTGCGGCTGGTGCACGGGCAGACCGGGCCGCGCCGGGTCAGCGGGCACACCCCGGCCGAGGTGGTCGCGCAGGGCGGCGACACCGAGCGGGTGGTCATCCTCGCCGACAACGTGCTCGACCAGACCGTCGCCGTGATCATCCTGATCGCGATGACCGCGGTGTCGGGCTCGGTCGTGCCGGGGCTCTTCTTCGCCGGCACGATGGTGGTCTCCGGGCTGGCCGCGACCCTGTTCGGTCCGCTGCTGGAGCGCTCGGCCCGGGCCACCGTCGCGGCGCGGGCCGCGTTCGCCACCGCGCTGGTGTCGTCGCTGTCGGCCGCCCGGACGGTGAAACTGGCCGGGGCGACCCGACCGGTGCTGGCCCACCTGGCCGGGCTCGACGCCCTGCGCAGCGAGCGGCAGCGCCGGGAGATCTCGGTGCAGGTCTGGGCCCGCTCGACGCCGTCGCTGGTCAGTGGGCTGCTGCCGATCGGCGCGTGGGCGCTGTATCTGACCGGTGGGCTCTCCGCCACGGCCACCCTGGTCGCGGTGTCGACGCTGGGCGCCGCGCGCTGGTTCGCCTGGACGACCGCGTCGCTGGTCTCCCAACTGCCCTCGGCCCGGGTGTGGACCCGGCGGACGGTGGCGATGAGCGGGGTCGGGGCGTACTCGGCGGCGGTGCCGGGGGTGGATCTGGCGGCGGGGACGGCACCCACGCCCACGCCGGCCCAACGGCACCCGCTGCGCCGGTTGGAACTGGCCGGCTTCGGAGTGGTCCACTCCGACGGGACGGTGGCCGTACGCGACGTCGACCTGACCGTCGACCGGGGACAGTTGGTGCTCGTCCTCGGGCCGGTCGGCTCGGGCAAGTCGTCGCTGCTGCGCGCCCTGGCCGGGATCGCCCACCACACCGGGACGATGCGTTGGAACGGGCGACCGGTGACCGAACCGGAGGTGTTCCTCCGCCCCGACCAGGTTGGGTACGTCGGGCAGCTGCCCCGGGTGCTCTCCGGCACGGTGGCGGACAACATCGCGCTGGGGCACGAGGTGGACGCCGTGGGCGCGGTCTCGACCGCCCAGCTCGAGCACGACCTGGCGGGCACCGGCAGCGGACTGGGGCTGCTGATCGGGCACAAGGGGACCCGGCTCTCCGGCGGTCAGCTCCAGCGGCTCGCGCTGGCCCGGGCGTTGGCCCGGCGTACCGAGCTGCTGATCGCCGACGACGTCTCGTCGGCGCTGGACGTCACCACCGAGCTGGCGTTGTGGGCGGCGCTGCGCGAGCACGGGGTGACCGTGGTCGGGTCGACGTCGAAGCGGGCGGCGCTGGTCCAGGCGGACCACGTCGTGGTGCTGCTCGGGGGTGCGGTGGCGGCCGAGGGCAGCTGGCGCGAGCTGGAGGACCGCTGGGGCCACCTGGCCGGCTGAGGCGCGCTGGTTCCGGCGGGGTGGCCCGCCGGAACCAGCGGCTGACTTCTCGGGCTGCGGTGCGGGGTGTGTCAGACAGCGCGGATGTACTGGGCGGGCCAGCCCGGCTCGGCGCCCAGCTTGGCGGCCGCCCGTCGGGGCCAGTACGGGTCCCGCAGCAGCTCCCGGCCGAGCAGCACCAGGTCGGCCTCGCCGGCGGCGATGATCTCCTCGGCCTGCTCCGGTTCGACGATCAGCCCCACGGCGCCGGTGAGAACGCCGGCGTCGCGCCGGATCCTGGCCGCCAGGGGCACCTGGTAGCCCGGGCCGACCGGGATGCTCGCGGCCGGCGAGGCGCCGCCGGAGGAGGCGTCCACCAGGTCGACGCCGGCGCCGGCCAGCTCCCCGGCCAGTACCACGCTGTCCTCGACGGTCCAGCCGCCCTCGACCCAGTCGGTCGCTGAGATCCGGGCGAGCACCGGCATGTTCTCGCCGACCGCGGCGCGGACCGCGCGGGCCACCTCCAGGGCCAGCCGCATCCGGCCGGCCCGGTCTCCGCCGTAGCCGTCAACGCGGTGGTTGGTCAGCGGGGAGAGGAACTCGTGCAGCAGGTAGCCGTGGGCGGCGTGCTCGCGGCCGGCGAGGCGCCGCCGGAGGAGGCGTCCACCAGGTCGACGCCGGCGCCGGCCAGCTCCCCGGCCAGTACCACGCTGTCCTCGACGGTCC
>JAEVHO010000665.1 GCA_016802835.1 Micromonospora sp. ATA32
CTGGTCCGCCCGTACGCGGACGAGATCGCCGCCGTGGCCGGTGCGGACCTGGCCGACGCGCTGGTCGACGGCCGGCTGGACCGCTACCTCGCCCAGCTGACCCGGGCCGCCGGCCCGCCCGCCCGGCCTGTTCGGGAGCCGTCGCCGGTTCCCGTGCCGCGTGCGGGACAATGGCTCACTGTGCCCGTACCTGACGCGCCGGTGACCGGCGAACCCGCCATCCCGAACGACCCGACCGCCCCCGGGGCGGGCCGGCCGTCGCGGCTCGACCCGGCCATCGCCGCCCGGCTGCGCCGCACCGCCGACGGCCTGGTGGCCGCGGTGGTCCGCCAGCACGACTCCGGCGAGGTGCTGATGGTCGCCTGGATGGACGACGAGGCGCTGCACCGCACCCTCACCACCGGCCGGGCCACCTACTGGTCACGCAGCCGCCAGGAGTACTGGGTCAAGGGCGCCACGTCCGGCAACCATCAGTACGTGCGCTCGGTGGCGCTGGACTGCGACGGCGACGCGCTGCTGGTCAGCGTGGACCAGGTGGGCGCCGCCTGCCACACCGGGCACCGGACCTGCTTCTTCGAGGAGCTGCCGGTCAGTGGGGCCACCCGGTGAGCGCGAGGAGTGCAGCGGAGCGGAGCCCCGCAGTCGCGAGCGAAAGGCCAGCCCGATGACCGACGGCGTCGTGAGCCCCGACCATGCCACCTTCACCGAGCTGGCCGGCCGCTGGCGCGTCGTACCGGTCACCCGCCGGCTGCTCGCCGACGGGGAGACCCCGGTCGGCGTCTACCGCAAGCTGGCCGGCGGCCCGGGCACGTTCCTGCTGGAATCCGCCGAGCAGGGCGTCGGCTCGGCCGGGATGTCCTGGTCGCGGTACTCGTTCATCGGGGTGCGCAGCAGCGCCACCCTGGTCGAGCGGGACGGCGTGGCGCGCTGGACCGGGCAGCCGCCGGCCGGGCTGCCCGCCGCCGGCGACCCGGTGCGGGTGCTGCGTGAGACGGTCGAGGCGCTCGCCGGGCCGGCCTGGGACCCGGCCAGCGGCATGCCGCCGCTGACCGGCGGCATGGTCGGCTACCTGGGGTACGACCTCATCCGGCGGTTCGAGCGGCTGCCCGAGCTGACCGAGGACGACCTCGGCGTACCGGAGCTGGGCATGATGCTCGCCACCGACCTGGTGGTGCTGGACCACTACGACGGCTCGGCGATCCTGGTCGCCAACGCGGTCCTGCCGCCACCGGACGAGCCGGACCGCGAGCGGCTGGTCGCGGCGGCGTACCACCACGCGGTGGGCCGGCTGGACGCGATGACCACGTCGCTGTCCCGGCCGATTCCGCCGATGATCTCCACTGTCGCCCGGCCGCCGGCCGGCGAGGTGGTCAGCCGGACCCCGGAGGGCGGCTACCCCAAGGCCGTCGAGGTGGCCAAGGAGGCGGTCCGGGCCGGCGAGTGCTTCCAGATCGTGCTGGCCCAGCGGTTCGAGCGGCCGACCCACGCCGACCCGCTCGACGTCTACCGGGTGCTGCGCACCACCAACCCGAGTCCGTACATGTACCTGCTGCGCTTCGACGGCTTCGACATCGTCGGCTCGTCCCCGGAGGCGCACCTGAAGGTCAGCACCGGCACGGACGGGCAGCGGCGCGCGCTGCTGCACCCGATCGCCGGCACCCGGCCCCCGGGGCGGCACGCCGGCGGCGGACGCCCGGCTCGCCGCCGAGCTGCTGGCCGACCCGAAGGAGCGCTCGGAACACGTCATGCTGGTCGACCTCGGCCGCAACGACCTGGGCCGGGTCTGCCGGCCGGGCACCGTCGAGGTACCCGAGTTCGCCACCATCGAGCGGTACAGCCACGTCATGCACATCGTCTCGACCGTGGTCGGCACGCTGCGCCCGGACCGCACGGCGTTCGACGCGCTCGCGGCCACCTTCCCGGCGGGCACCCTCTCCGGCGCGCCGAAGGTACGGGCGATGGAGATCATCGAGGAGCTGGAGCCGGTCCGGCGCGGCCTCTACGGCGGCACCGTCGGCTACTTCGGCTTCGGCGGGGACCTGGACATGGCCATCGCCATCCGGACCGCGCTGATCCGCGACGGCCGGGCGTACGTGCAGGCGGGGGCCGGCGTGGTGGCCGATTCCGACCCGGCCGCCGAGGACCAGGAGACCCGGAACAAGGCTGCCGCGGTGCTGGCCGCCATCGCCGCCGCCGAAACCCTCCGGCCGGCCCGGTGAGCGCGAGGAGTGAGCTTGCGAGCCCGGCGCCGGCGGCCGCGCGAGCTGACGTACGCCGTGCTGCTCAGCGTGGCCGGCGCGGGCCTGGCGCTCTGGGCGTCGACCAGCACC
>JAEVHO010000666.1 GCA_016802835.1 Micromonospora sp. ATA32
ATCGACCCCGGTCGCCGGCCACCTGCCGGGCGCGGTCAACCTGCCCGCACCGGAGTACGCCGGAGGCGACGGCCGCTTCCCGGCGGCGACGCGCTGCGCGAACGGTTCGCCGCCGCCGGCATGACCGAGGGCGCGCCGGTCGGGGCGTACTGCGGATCCGGGGTGACCGCCGCCCAGGCGGTGCTCGCCCTGCACCTGGCCGGGCGGCCGGACGCGGCGCTCTACGTCGGATCGTGGAGCAACTGGGTCGCCGACCCGGCCCGTCCGGTGGCCACCGGGGAGACACCGGCCGGGTGAGCAGCGCGTGCGGTGGGGCACCGCCGGACCTCGTGCGACGATGGCCCCATGTCCGACGACACGGTGGTGGTGTGGGACGAGTCGCTGCTCGCCTACGACATGGGTGACCATCCACTCGACCCGGTGCGGGTCGAGCTGACGATCGCGCTCGCCCGCGAGCTCGGCATCCTGCAGCGGCCGGGGGTGCGGCTGGTCAAGCCGGAACCGGCGGACGACGAGCTGCTGACCCGGGTCCACCACCCCGCCTACCTGGAGGCGGTGCGGGCCGCGCCCCGCGACCGGCTCTTCGCCGGGTTCGGGCTGGGCACCTCGGACAATCCGGTCTTCGACGGGATGCACGAGTCCAGCGCGCTGATCACCGGGGCCAGCGTGGCCGCCGCCGAGGCGGTCTGGCGCGGCGAGGCCCGCCGGGCGGTCAACGTGGCCGGTGGTCTGCACCACGCCATGCCGGCCCGGGCCGCCGGGTTCTGCGTCTACAACGACCCCGCCGTGGCCATCGCCCGCCTGCTCGACCTGGGCGCCGAGCGGATCGCGTACGTGGACGTGGACGTGCACCACGGCGACGGCGTGCAGGAGATCTTCTACGACGACCCGCGGGTGCTGACGGTCAGCCTGCACGAGACCCCGCTCGCGCTCTTCCCGGGCACCGGCTTCCCCGACGAGACCGGCGGCCCGAACGCCCAGGGCAGCGGCGTCAACGTGCCGCTGCGCCCCGGCGTCAACGACGCGGGCTGGCAGCGTGCCTTCCACCGCGATCGTGCCGTCGGTGCTGCGCGCGTTCCGGCCCCAGATCCTGGTCAGCCAGTGCGGCGCCGACGGGCACCGGGTCGACCCGCTCGCGGATCTGCACCTGTCGGTCGACGGGCAGCGGGCCACCTACCTGGCCCTGCGGGCGCTCGCCGACGAGCTCTGCGAGGGCCGCTGGGTGGCCACCGGTGGCGGCGGGTACGCGTTGGTCGAGGTGGTGCCCCGGGCGTGGGCCCACCTGCTGGCGATCGCCACGGGGGACGCGGTCGACCCGGCCACGTTGACCCCGCTGGCCTGGCGGGAGCTGGCCGCTGCCCGACGACCCGGGCACGAGATCCCGCTGCGGATGACCGACGACGTCGACCCGGCGTACGAGCCGTGGCAGCCGACCGGCGAGCCGAACGCGGTGGACCGGGCCATCGCGGCCACCCGCAAGTCCGTGTTCCCGCTGCTCGGGCTCGACCCGCACGATCCGCGCGACTGAGCCGGTCGGGGAGGACCGGCGTGAACCGCGTGGAACAACCGGTGGACGTGCTGCTCAGCGATGGCACGACCGTCCAACTGCGACAGATCCGTGCCGAGGACGCCCCGGCGATCGTGGCGATGCACTCGCGGTTCTCGGAGCGCACCCGCTACCTGCGCTACTTCTCGCCGTACCCGCGGATCCCGGAACGGGACCTGCAGCGTTTCGTCACCGTCGACCACCGCGACCGGGAGGCGTTCGTGGTGCTGGCCGGCGAGCGGATCGTCGCCGTCGGCCGGTACGAGCGGCTCGGACCGGAGGCGCCGGACGCCGAGGTGGCGTTCGTGGTCGAGGACGCCTTCCAGGGCCGGGGCATCGGCTCGGTGCTGCTGGAACACCTGGCCGACGGGGCCCGCCGGATCGGGATCACCTCGTTCGTCGCCGAGGTGCTGCCCGCCAACGGCACCATGCTGCGGGTCTTCTCCGACTTCGGCTACCAGGTCCAGCGTCAGTTCGCCGACGGCGTGGTGCACCTGAGCTTCCCGATCGCGCCGACCGAGCAGACCCTGGAGGTGCAGCGGGGCCGGGAGCACCGGACGGAGGCCCGGTCGATCGCCCGGCTGCTCGCCCCGCGCGGCATCGCCGTCTACGGCGCCAGCGCCACCGGTCAGGGCATCGGCGCGGCCGTGCTCGGGCACCTGCGCGACGGCGGCTTCACCGGCGCGATCGTGCCGGTGCACCCGAGCGCCCCGACGGTGGCCGGACTGCCCGCGTACCCGTCGGCGGCAGACGCCGGCCTCGCGATCGACCTGGCGGTCG
>JAEVHO010000667.1 GCA_016802835.1 Micromonospora sp. ATA32
AGCACCACGAACAGGGCGAACGCGGTGTGCAGCGACGGCATCGCGGCGACCGGGTTGGCGGCGATCTGCCCGGCGTTGAGCAGGTTGCCGGCGCCGTGCTCGCCGGAGTAGACCAGGGTGAAGGTCATCGCCAACGGGTAGGCCAGCAGCAGCGGCCACCAGCGGCGGCGGGTCGAGGTGAGGAAGAACAGCACCACGAACAGGGCGAACGCGGTGTGCAGCGACGGCATCGCGGCGACCGGGTTGGCGGCGATCTGCCCGGCGTTGAGCAGGTTGCCGGCGCCGTGCATGCCGAAGGCCCGCCAACCCCGGGTGGAGATCCGGGCGACCTCGGTCAGCAGGCCGTTCTGCGCGCCCACCAGGGCGGGGCGCCGGGTACGCGAAATAGGTCACCAGCCCGGCCGCGCAGAGGAACGCCCAGCGCCGCATGAACGCGGCCCACCGCCCCCGGTCCCGCAGCCAGAGCACCGCCGCGGCGGCCAGCGCCACCACGAAGTGCGAGAAGTAGACCCAGCTGGCCAGCACGTCCCACCAGTGCACCTCCGGCCGGTAGAGGTGCTGCTGCAACCAGATGGTGGGCACCTCGCCGCCGGTCGCCCAGCCGAGCAGGAACCGGTCGGCGACGATCAACTCCATCGCGTGCGGGGTGGCCCCGTTGTCGGCGAACCCGCGGGAGAGGTTGTACGCGGCGAGCAGCAGCACCACCGGCACCCAGTCCCGGGCGAACCGCAGGTGGCTGCGCCAGGGGCGGGTGGAGTTCCAGGCGACCGTGCCCGCCCAGATCCACAGGAACGCGTACGCCGGGTCGGTGGGCAGGCCGATGCCGAACCAGCCGGCGACGAAGGCGACACCCCAGATCGCCATCGCGACGACGCGACGACGCCCGCCGTCGGTCGGCACGGGTGGACCGGTACGGGCAGGGGGCTGGGGGTCAGTCACAACGGCCATCGCCGTTCAGGTTAGCGGCGGGTGGCTCGCCGATCGACGCCGACCTTCCAGTGGTTGTCCTACGGGCGTCGCGGACCGGACGTGGCGGCGGGCCGCCGGGTCGCGGCGGGTCGGCGTGAGGGCGGCGAGCCGGTGTGACGGTGAGGCCGCCGGGGTTGCCGTGGGCGTGGCCCGGACGCTCGTCGAGCGCCTAGGCTGTGGCCATGCAGGAGCAGTCGGAGCAGTCGTTCCCGCCCGGGCTCGCCGCCCGGGTCGAGCTGACCGTCACCGATGCCGACACCGCGCAGGCGGTCGGCTCCGGGGACGTGCCGGTACTAGGTACGCCCCGGGTGCTGGCGCTGGCCGAGGCGGCGACTGTCGCCGCTACCGCGACCCGGATGCCGCCCGGGCGGACCACGGTCGGGCTCCGGGTGGAGCTGGACCACCTGGCGCCCACCCCGGTCGGCCGGACGGTGGTGGCGCGGGCCCGGCTGGCGAAGGTCGACGGGCGGCGGCTGCTCTTCGAGGTGTCCGTGGCCGACGGCGACGAGACCGTGGCGCAGGGCCGGGTGGAGCGGGTGCTGGTCGACCGGCAACGCTTCGTCGAGCGCGCCTCGCGGGCGTCATGACGGGCCGCTTCGTCGAGGTCGCCGACCGGGTCCACGTGCTGCGCGAGCCGCTGTTCGGCGTCAACGTCACCCTCGTCGTCGGCGACGACGCGGCGCTGCTGGTGGACACCCTCTCCAGCGCCGGGCAGGCCGCCGAGTGGCCACGCCGCCCGGGCGGTCACCGGTCATCCGTGGACGGTGGTGAACACCCACCACCACTTCGACCACTGCTTCGGCAACGCCACGCTCGCCGCCGACCCGGCCCGCCCGGTGTACGCGCACGAGCTGGCCGCCGCGGCGCTGCGCGAGCACCCGGACCGGCTGCGCCGCGAGGCGTACGAGGAGATCCGCGACGAGCAGCCGGCGCTCGCCGCCGAGCTCGCCGAGACCACGCTGCTCGCCCCGACGCACACCGTGCGCACCGAGACGGTGCTCGACATCGGCGGCCGGCGGGTGGTGCTGCGGCATCCGGGCCGCGGGCACACCGACGCCGACCTGGTGGTGCACGTGCCGGACGCCGACGTGCTGGTCGCCGGCGACCTGGTGGAGCAGAGCGGGCCGCCCGCCTTCGAGGACTCGTACCCGCTGCAGTGGCCTGATGCGGTCGCCGACCTGCTGCGGCTGACCACCCGTCGACGGTGGTCGTACCCGGGCACGGCAGCCCGGTGGACGCCGAGTTCGTCCGGGCCCAGCCGGGCCGCGGGCACACCGACGCCGACCTGGTGGTGCACGTGCCGGACGCCGACGTGCTGGTCGCCGGCGACCTGGTGGAGCAGAGCGGGCCGCCCGCC
>JAEVHO010000668.1 GCA_016802835.1 Micromonospora sp. ATA32
GTGTCGTCCGACGCCGTCGGCGGCCCCGCCGGTGGCGCCCCGGCAGCCGGCTGTCCCGCCGGTGCCGGAGATCCACCGGGCTGGCGCCAGTCCCAGCCGTCGGTCACGTCGGTGCCTCCCAGTCCGTCCCCCGGATCCCGCGTACCGCGATCCCGGCTTCGCCGGCCCGGGTCGCGGTCGCCGGGATGCCGCTTCCAGGATTGCACGGATGCGCCGGGTGGGGTCAGCGGTTGCCCCTCGATGATCGGCACCGGCCGGACGCGCGGCTGCGGCCGGACAGCCACGCCTCTAGGCTCATACCGCCCACCCGCCCCCCGCACCACTTTCGCCGCCCGGAGGTGTCACATCGCCACGGTCGCCGGTTCCGGCAGCTCGCTGGCTCAGGCCCTGCAGTTCGCCGAGTCGTACGTCACCGAGGACCTCGTGCTGCGCACCGCCCGCAGCCTCGCCCGGGAGGTCGGCGCGAGGCGGTGACCCCCGGGGCCGGCGCGGCCCTGCGGCTGCTCGCCGCCGCGGGGCAACGCCCGGGCGGTGGTGGAGATCGGCACCGGCACCGGGGTCAGCGGAGTATGGCTGCTGCGGGGGATGCGGGCCGACGGCGTACTCACCACGATCGACGTCGAGGTGGAGCACCAGCGGATCGCCCGGCGGATCTTCGCCGAGGCGGGGTTCCCGTCGGGGCGTACCCGGATCATCACCGGACGGGCGCTGGACGTGCTTCCCCGGCTCGCCGACGGCGCCTACGACCTGGTCTTCGTGGACGCGGAGGCGACCGGTTTCCAGGCCTGCGTGGAGGCCGCGCTGCGGCTGCTGCGATCCGGCGGCGTGCTCGCGCTCAACGGCGCGCTGGCCGGCGGGCGGATCGGTGACCCGGCCGCCCGGGACGTGGAGACGGTGACCGTGCGCGAGGCGATCAAGGCGATCCGGGAGTCGGAGCACTGGATTCCCGCGCTGCTGCCGGTCGGGCACGGCCTGCTGGCCGCGGTGAAGTGCTGAGCCGGCCCGGCGCCGCCCACCGCTGAAGGCCGGCCAGCCAGCGGGCCGGGTACGACCGCCGGCCAGCCGGGCCTGGCGGGACCGCCGGTTCAGCTCAGGGTGGCCAGCCAGCGCAGCAGGCCGCGTACGCCCCAGCCGGTCGCGCCCCGGGTCAGCTCCGCGTCGTCGCCGTCGGCCCAGGAGGGCGCGGACATGTCGACGTGCACCCAGCGGTCCCGCAGGTCGCCGGTGAACTCGCGCAGGTAGAGCGCGGCCATCACCGAGCCGGCCCCGCCGCCGCTCGGCGAGCTGTGCAGGTCGGCCAGCTCGCTGCCGAGCTGCTCGACGTAGTCGGCCGGCAGCGGCATCCGCCAGGCGGCCTCACCGGCCGATCCGACCGCGTCCAGCAGCGCGGCCGCGAGCTCGTCGTTCTCGCTGTAGAGGGCGCCGTGGCGCTTGCCCAGCGCCACCGCGTTCGCCCCGGTCAGGGTGGCCAGGTCGACGAGCAGGTCGGGCTGGAGTTCCCGGGCGGCGTACGCGAGCGCGTCGGCGAGCACCAGCCGTCCCTCGGCGTCGGAGTTGGTGGTCTCGCTGGTCAGCCCGCCGTAGTGCCGGATGACGTCGCCGGGGCGGAACGCCGAGCCGCTGACCATGTTCTCCGCCAGTGGCGCCAGCGTGGTGACCCGGACCGGCAGTCGCAGCGCCGCCGCGCCGAGGGTCGCGGCGATCACCGCGGCCGCACCGGCCATGTCCTTGCGCATCAGCTTCATCGCCGGCACCGGCTTGATCGAGATGCCGCCGGTGTCGAAGGTGATCCCCTTGCCGACCAGCACCACGTGGGTGTCCGCGCCCGCCGGGTGCCAGTCCAGCTCGACCAGGCGGGGACCGCTGGCCGAACCGCGGCCGACGGCGAGGATGCCGCCGAATCCCTCGGCCGCCAACTCGTCCGGCTCGCGGACCCGCAGGTGCAGGTCCGGCACGTCGGTGACGGCTGCCGCCACCTGCTCGGCGAACCACTGCGGGTTCTTCACCGACGACGGGGTGTTGGTCAGGTCGCGGGCGAGCCGGGTCATCCGGGCGGCCGTCCGGGCCCGCTCGACGGCCACCAGGTGGACCTCGGGCTCGGCGACCAGGATGTCGGCCCCGGCCAGTGCCGGCGCCGTGCCGACGTCGGTCATCCGGAACCGGTACGACGCCAGCAGCAGCCCCTCGACCAGACCACGAACGGCCGACGGCTCGACGTCGGACGGCATCGCCACGGTGATCTGTGTCTCATCGCGGGCGGCCCGGGCCAGCGCCGCGCCGGCCGTGCGCCAGGCCCGCTCGTCGCCGTCGCCGACCCCGAGC
>JAEVHO010000669.1 GCA_016802835.1 Micromonospora sp. ATA32
CAGCACATAGAAGATCGAACTCAGGATCAACCGGTCGTCGTACACCCGCGGGCGTCCCCCTTTACGCAGGTCACGCACCGGCATCAGCGGACCGAGGACGGCCCACATCGCGTCAGTCACGCTGGACGGATAGCATCTGCGGGCGTCATCCCCGCCACGATTGTTGTTGCACACACATCACGATCATGGCGGGGATGACTGCTGTGTCGAGCACCGACCATCGACGTGTCTCGCCGTAACCACCGGCAGTCAGCCGGTTACCCGACGGCCTCTAAGCCGGTCGGGCTGGCAACGGCCGGACGGCCATCAGTGGCGGGGCGGATGAGAGCCGGGTCGGCGTCAGGTGAGAGCAGCCTCGGGCGGCGTCAGGTGCGGGCGTGCGGGGGGCGGCTCAGGCGCCGGGGAGGACCTCGGGCGTCTTGGCGGCGAAGTATGGCTCCGGCGCGCCGAAGAGGCCGAGCAGGCCGGTCACCCAGAGCTGCCGGTGCACGAACCGGCTGGGCTCGGTGACGATGAGCTTGACGCCGCTGACCTCGGCGGTCTGGAAACCGGCCACCATCGCGCTGATGCCGACCGAGTCGATGAAGGTGACGAGCCGCATGTTGAGCTCGATCCGGGAGGGTCGCCCCTTGACGAGCACCTCGGCGATCGCCTCGCGCACCTCGTACGCCGTGTCGACGTCGATCTCACCGCGCGGGGCGATCTCGATGACACCACCCGTCAGAACTGACTTCACGATCGACAGGCTCACGCGAGCACCTCCACTCGCCCGTTCAGGGCGCCTCATCAGTACGCGGGCCGCGACCGAGAGTATTCCTCCGACGGCCTCGGTCGCCACCCCTCGGGATGAGCAATTCACGAAGCAGGGCTGCACAAGTCGCCCATATCCGATTTTTCCGTTCTTCATCCTCAACGATCGGCATCGCGCCTTCGCTCCGCGTCCAGGGTAGCGGTCCGGGCAAGACAGAGCTCGCACCCTGCCGCCCGGGCGCTCCCGGGCGGGCGGCCCCCGGCCCGGCCGCCCAGCTCAGCGTGGTCCACGAAGCCGGCTTCCGGACCGCCGTTGACCGGGGTGGATAGCCTCGGCCACCAGGGACGACCGACCACGAAGGAGGAGACGATCGATGATCAGGAGACTGCTGGGGCTCGCCGGCGTCGGCGCGCTGCTCGCTCTCGTACTGGCCTGCGGCTTCGGTGGCGGTGGCGGTGGCGACGATGACGACGATGACGATGACTTCGCCCGCGGCGCCGCGGTGGTCGCGGTCCGCTGACCGCGGGTTTGCGCCGCGACCCCGGTGGGCACTGGCGCAGTAGGCGAACCGTAACGCGCCGGACAGACGCCGAAGTCCGAAGTGGCCGCCGGCTTCGGCACCCGAGGAGGTAACCACGATGTTCGGAACCAATCTGCTGGAACGCCGCAGCAAGCCCGAGCGGATCGCGGACCAGGCGTGGCAGCACCTGGTCTCCGCCGTCAGCTCCGCGGGGGACAGCGTCCGCGACAGCGTTCGCGACACCGCACGCTCCGCCCGCCGCGGCGGCTCCGGACTCGCCGACGACGCCGGTGACCTGGTCGGCTCGGCGGCGGACGAGGCCCGGCGCCGCGCCACGTTGGCCTTCGAGGCGCTCGCCGGCCGTCGGCCGGCACTGCCCTGGACGCTGCTGATCAGCGCCGCGCTGGTCGGTGCCGCCGTCGGCTGGGCAGCCGGCACCGCCGCCCGGGCCGCCGGCAGCCGGGACGACCGGAGTGCCGACGACATCGAGTTCGTCGACGTGGACCGGCCGAACTCGCCGGTCGGCCAGGACGGCTGACGCCGCAGGGGAAACAGCAGCGGGTAAGCCCCGGCCGCCGCACCGGTGGGCCGGGGCTCCTCCGCGTCCGGCGTGGCTCAGCCGAGGTGGAACACGATCCCGTCGCCGACCTCTTCGCGGTCGATCCCCAGCCCCGCCACCGGCCGGGACGCCGCGTCCTGCCAGACCGTCCCGGCCGCGTACCCGGGCAGCAGCACCACGGTGCGCACCCCCGCCGCCCGCAGGTACGCCACCGAGCCGGCGTCCGGGAAGCTCCGGCTGGCCGCCCGGATGTCGGCCTGGCTGGTCGGGGTGAACGAGGCCAGCCCGTTGACCGTGCGCGGGAACCCGTCGGTCGACCAGAGCATCACGTGGAACTCGCGGGTCCCCTCGCTGGGCAGCACCAGCACCGGCCAGGCCACCGCGTGCAGTGCCAGACCGTCCCGGCCGCGTACCCGGGCAGCAGCACCACGGTGCGCACCCCCGCCGCCCGCAGGTACGCCACCGAGCCGGCGTCCGGGAAGCTCCGG
>JAEVHO010000670.1 GCA_016802835.1 Micromonospora sp. ATA32
GAACGCGCCGTCCAGGTCCAGCTCCGGGCAACCACTCCGGTACGGGGCAACCGGGGCGGCCACGCCGAGCAGCCCCGGTCCGCGCCCTCGGCCGGCGCCACGCGACCGGTCGGGTGGAGAGCGGGCGGAGCAGCTTGCCGAGGGTCAGCCCCGGCACGTCGGGGGCGTCGGGGGCGACGACCGCCGCCTGGTCGTACCCGCTCAGCGCGCCGAGGACCGCGTTGACGGTCGGCGCCGGCACCTCGTGGACGGCCATGTCCGGCCACACCACCGCGTCGGCCAGCCACCGGTCCTCCGGCGTCACCGCCACCGCGGTCTCCACCTCGCTGAGCGTGGCGAGCAGGTCCACCACGTCCTCGGCGAGCGCGGCCCGCCATCGCGCCGGGTCGGTGCCGGGTGGCGACCAGGCCACCGGTCCGAGCAACGCCACCACCACACGTCGGGCCACCCACCGACCCTAGACCGGGCGGGCGACAGACCCGGCCGCCGCCCGGCCGGGTGAGCGGAGACTCAGTCGGTCAGGGCCACACCGGAGGCGGCGGCGACGCCCTCCAGGTAGCCGCGGGCCCGCTCGGCCTTTGGGTACCGGCTGACGAGGGCCCAGAACCGGGCGTTGTGGCTGGGCACGATCAGGTGGGCCAGCTCGTGCAGGAGCACGTAGTCGAGCACCCATTCCGGCATGTCCTGGAGGCGGTGCGAGATGCGGATGGTCCGGTCGGCCGGGGTGCAGGAGCCCCACCGGCCGTTCTGGTTGGTGACCCACCGGACGCTGGCCGGTACCGCCTTGGCGGCGTGCTCCACCAAATAGAGGCTGATCAGCCGGGTGGCCCGGACGAGCAGCTCCCCGTCCGACCGGGCGAGCCGCCCCTCCCGGGCCGCCAGCCGGGCCAGCATGCGGTCGACCCACTCGCTCTCCTCGGCGCGGGAGAACTGGTCGGGGATCAGCACCACGACCCGCTCACCGTCCCGGTACGCGGACACCGTGCGTCGACGACGCTGGCTGCGCCGTACCTCGACGACCGGCTTGCGCACCCCTGCCATCAGCGGGCCGCGCAGCCTCGGATTCCTGTCACGAGGGAAAGCTAATGCGTACTGACCAGGGATCCGCAAGAGTCAACCCCACGACACGCGCCTGAAAAGTGGTGATTGATCGCCAGGAGTCCTGAAAAAAATCTTTGCGGACCCGCGTCGAGGGGCCTCGGTCACCCTTGGTGAGCGTGAGGCGGGGGCCACCGCTCGATCGGGGGACCTGACTGCCACCGTAGGTGATCACCCTCCTCGGTGTCGCGCGGGGCCCGCCCTACCGAGGGATCTGGCGGGGTTCACCCGGCGTGTCCCCGCCAAACTGACTTATCCGACCTAATCCGCCATGCACACTCTCGACGTCGACTTCCTCACAGTGTCGATGCACAGCTGACATGGATTCGCCCAGACCTGGGTAGGGTCCGCCAACCAGCGGTCACGTGGGTGGCCGCGGAGAACACCCAGCGCCGGGGCCCGCGTGGCCCGCCGCCGGGCAATCCGCCGGCACGGCAAGTCCGGTGGACGAGACGAGGAGGGCACCGTGGCCGACCAGGCCCAGCAGACGTACAACGGTTACTGCGTCAAGTGCAAGGAGAAGCGGGACTTCGAGGGACACGTCGAGGTCTCCAAGACCGGAATGAACATGGCCAAGGGCAAGTGTCCGGTGTGCGGCACAACAGTGAACCGCATCCTGGGCAAGGCCAAGGTCTGACCCGGACGAGTCGCGGGGAAGGGGTGGCCACCGGCCACCCCTTCCCCGTTTCCATCCCCGGTCGCGCCGACCGCCGACTCGCACTGTCGGCTGACCGACAGGGTTACCGGCCAGTTGTGGATATCGCGGCAATTTCTGTGGACAGCCCTGGACAGGGCGGCGCGCACCTGTGGACAACGATCGACGGACAGCAGGGACTCGGTCACGATTCGTCGTCATGACCCGTCCCGAGCTCGCCCGCGCGGCGCTCCCCCGCCCCACCCTGCTGCCGGGCCTCACCCGCCTCTGGCGGGCCGGCACACCCTCCAGCTGGGGGTCGAGCCCAGCCGGGCGGTGCTGCTCGAGGTCGCCAACCCGCGCGCGCCCGACTGCTGGACCTGCTCGACGGCACCCGCAGCGAGCGCTGCATCCTGCTGCACGCGCAGGCCGCCAGCGTCGGCCCGGACGACGCCCGGTCGCTGCTCGACGCGCTGCGTACCGCCGGTCTGGTCGTCCCGGCACACACCCTGCTGCCACGGGATCTCACCGGGCCGGCCCGGGCCCGCCTCGCCGCCGAGGCCGGAGCGCTGGCGCT
>JAEVHO010000671.1 GCA_016802835.1 Micromonospora sp. ATA32
TGTCTCACAGCCCGGCACGCTGCCACCGGCCACCCTCACGACCAACCCGCCGCGCCGAAATCCACCCACGATCATCCACGTGCGGAATGCAGGGCTAGCCTCCGACGGGTGTCCGTACAGCCAGCCACAGCAGCGATCGCGCACCCCCGCGCATGACGGTCAGGGAACACTTCCGGACCGACGCGAGGCACCCGGTCGACAGGGACGCAAGAGCCGACTGAGGCTCGTGGGACAATGATGTCGCTGACCCCCGTACGGGAGGCGCGGTCGCTGCCCACGCTTCTGCTGGTGCTGTTCTGCCTCTTCGTCGGCATACCGGCGACGGTGGCGCTGACCCCGGACCAGGAGATCACCATCGCCGGGCAGCATCTGACCGTCGGCGTTCGCGATCCCAGCCTGTCGCTGTCCGGCCCAGCCCAACTGGTGCAGATCGGCAACACCGCGTACGACATTCCCGCCGTTCAGGTGTACGGACCGCTCCGGCCGCAGCTGGCCCTCGGGCCGGTCCAGCGCAACGCCGCCGCGACCGCCGTCTTCGACAGCAAGACCAACGCGACGGCCGTGTCGACGGCGATCGCCACCATCACCAAGGGCTACCTGCGCTGGTACGGCTGCGCAAGCCTGATCCTGCTCGGCTTCACCGCCGCGGCGGTCGCCGGGGCCTGCTTCCTGCGCATGCTGTTCCGGTTGCGCCGGCTCAGCCGCGGGCAGGCTGAACCCGTCCCGCTGGCACAGCTGTGGCGGCACACCTCGCGCCAACTGTGGGGGATGGTGATCGTCGCGGTGGTGGTCACCAGCCTGGGCTGGGCGGCCGCGGGCGGATCGGCGGCCTACGGCGTGGCGAACGGGCTGCCCGGCGTGCACTCCTTGTCCGATCTCGTCGGCACGTCGTACCTCTCGCCGTCGCCGGTCGGGAAGACGGTTCACGGCTACAGCGGCGCGGTGATCGGCGACTCTCGAGCCGCCCGGCTGAGCGGGCCGGCGGTGGCCGACGCGGCCCCGGACGACGTGGCCTGTGGCCGCAGCGCAGACTCACTGGCGGCCCAGATCGGTGGCCTGACCGGTCAGAACTGGCTCAATCTGGCCTGCTCTGGGGCCTCGATCAGTCAGGGGCTGAGCGGGCCGCAGACGCAGGGCGGCCAGGTCCTGGCAGCGCAGGTCGGTCGGCTCAAGCAGGTCAAAGGGCTGCGCTCCGTGGTAGTGGTGATCGGGCCGAACGACGTGTACTGGGGGGATTTCCTGCGCTACTGCTACGGCGTGGCGGACTGCCAGGACAGGCTCAGCGAGGGCGAGTTCGGCTACCGGCTGACGGCGTTCGACAGCGACTACGGCAACCTGTTGCAGGACTTGAACGATCTGCCCGGCCACCCGAAGATCATCATCACGACGTCGTACGACGTCTTCACGCCGGATGCCGACTGCGCGGACAGCCATGGACCGGCCGGCGCCCACCCGCTCTCGCCCGGAGATATCCGCCGGCTGGCCGACATGAACCAGCAGCTCAACGAGGTACCCACGAGCGGGGCGGAGAAGTACGGCTTCGCCGTCGCCGAGCCGCAGCTCACCCCGCTCTGCACACCGACGCAACCGGGCCTCGGCCCGGACCTGCAAGGGCTCGCCGACGCCAATCCGTTCCATCCGACTGCGGTCGGGGAGCTCAAGATGGCCGCCGCGGTGGTCCCGTTCCTCCGGTCCAACCCGACGAACGGTTGATTGTCCGCCACCGTCCGCCGACCTCCGTCGGCCACACTCCCGTCAGCCGGAGGCCGCCGGGGAAGGCTCAGCGGGAAGCGTGATCGGCGGCCCAGGCCGGGGGCGCCGCGACGGCGATCCAGCCCACCTCCCGATCCTGCAGGTCGCGCCGCTGCCCGTCCATGATGAGCGGCGGCACGACCACGTCTGTTGCACGCTTGGCTGGGACGCTCAACCCTGTCTTGTACCGGTGGGAAGCCAGCGGCGCTAGGCAACTCCGGCGCGACGTACAATCTCGCAGGTGACCAGCAGACCCGCCCGCGGCGCAGCACCTGCGCGACCTCGCGCGGCTGCGCCGCGTCCGCGACCGGATCGACCGGGAGTACGCGCACCCGCTGGACGTCGAGGCGCTGGCCCGCGGCGCGCTCATGTCGGCCGGGCACCTCAGTCGCGAGTTCAAGCTCGCCTACGGCGAGTCGCCGTACAGCTATCTGATGACGCGGCGCGTCGAGCGCGCGATGGCGCTGCTGCGTCGTGGTGACCTCAGCGTCACCGAGGTCTGTTTCGCGGTGGGCTGCTCGTCGCTGGGCACCTTCAGCACTCGCTTCACCGAGCT
>JAEVHO010000672.1 GCA_016802835.1 Micromonospora sp. ATA32
GGGCGGCCCGCCGGGGTCCGGCGCGCCACCGAGGGCCGACGTCTCGCCCGCGGCGCCCGTCCCGCCAGGGGCCGGCGTAGCGGCCGGGACCGGTCCGCTGTCCGGGGCGGATGTCTCGTCGTCCAGGGCGGCCAGGATCGCCTCGGCGGTCCGCCGGCCGACCCCCGGGACCTCGGTGATCTCTTCCACGGTGGCCGCCGAGAGCCGCTTGAGCGACCCGAAGTGGCGCAGCAGGGCCTTACGGCGGACCTCCCCCAGGCCGGAGACGTTGTCCAGCGCCGACGCCGTCATCCGCTTGGACCGTCGCTGCCGGTGGAAGGTGATGGCGAAGCGGTGCGCCTCGTCGCGGACCCGTTGCAGCAGGTAGAGCCCCTCGGAGGTGCGAGGCAGGATGACCGGGAACTCGTCGTCGGGCAGCCAGACCTCCTCCAGCCGCTTGGCCAGCCCGCACAGCGCGACGTCGTCGATGCCCAGCTCGGCGAGGGCCTGGGCGGCCGCCGCGACCTGCGGCGCGCCGCCGTCGACCACCACCAGCTGCGGTGGGTACGCGAACTTCCGGGGCCGTCCGGTGGTGGGGTCGATGCCGGGGCGGTCGGGGTCGGCGGCGGTCTCCTCGCCCAGCTCGCCGGTCTCGGCGCGGGCGTCGAGGTAGCGGGCGAACCGGCGGCGCAGCACCTCCGACATCGCGGAGAGGTCGTCGGTGGCGCCCCGGACGATGAACCGGCGGTATTCGCTCTTGCGCGGCAGCCCGTCCTCGAAGACCACCATGCTGGCCACCACGTCGGTGCCCTGGATCTGCGAGACGTCGAAGCACTCGATGCGCAGCGGCGACGTCCGCATGCCGAGCGCGTCGGTGATCTCGTCGAGGGCCTTGCTGCGGGTGGTCAGGTCACCCGCGCGGCGCAGCTTGTGCCGCGCGAGGGCGTCCTTCGCGTTGCGCTCCACGGTCTCGAGCAGCGACTTCTTGTCACCGCGCTGCGGCACCCGCAGCGTCACCCGGCTGCCCCGGTGGGCGGTGAGCCAGTCGGCGAGGGCGTCGGCGTCCGCCGGCAGCTCGGGGACCAGCAGTTCGCGGGGCACGTCGGCCTCGCCCTGCTCGTCACCGTAGACCTGGGTGCAGAAGTGGTGCACGAGGTCGCCGGTGCTCAGCTCCTCGGTCTTCTCCACCACCCAGCCGCGCTGGCCGCGGACCCGCCCGTCCCGGACGTGGAAGACCTGGACGGCGGCTTCGAGGGGGTCGTCGGCGAACGCGACCACGTCGGCATCGGTGCCGTCGCCGAGCACCACGGTCTGCTTCTCCATCGCCCGGCGCAGCGCGGCGACGTCGTCGCGCAGCCGGGCGGCCCGCTCGAACTCCAACTGCCCGCTCGCCTCGGTCATCTCGCGTTCGAGCCGGCGGACCATGGTGTCGGTGCGGCCGGCCATGAAGTCGCAGAAGGCGTCGACGATGTCCCGGTGCTGCTCGGCGGAGACGGTGCCCACGCAGGGCGCGGAGCACTTGCCGATGTAGCCCAGCAGGCAGGGCCGGCCGACCTGGCCGGCCCGCTTGAACACCCCCGAGGAGCAGGTCCGCGCCGGGAAGACCCGCAGCAGCAGGTCGAGCGTCTCGCGGATCGCCCAGGCGTGCGAGTACGGCCCGAAGTAGCGGACCCCCTTGCGCTTGGCGCCCCGCATCACCTGCAGGCGCGGGTATTCCTCGTCGAGGGTGACCGCCAGGTAGGGGTAGGACTTGTCGTCGCGGTAACGGACGTTGAAGCGCGGGTCGTACTGCTTGATCCAGGTGTATTCGAGCTGGAGCGCCTCGACCTCGGTGCCGACGGTGACCCAGTCCACCGACTCGGCGGTGGTGACCATCTGCTGGGTGCGCTGGTGCAGGCCCCACAGGTCGGCGAAGTAGGAGTTGAGTCGGCTGCGCAGGTTCTTCGCCTTGCCGACGTAGATCACCCGGCCGGTGCCGTCCCGGAAGCGGTAGACCCCGGGCGACTCGGGAATGGTGCCGGTCGCGGGACGGTAGGTCGAGGGATCAGCCACCCGACAAGCGTAATCCGCACCCCCGACACCGCCCTGCCCACGCCACCCCACCCGCCGCCTACTTGTTGAGCATGAGTGGCGGCACTCATGGAGATGGAAAACGCCGCCAACCTCATGATCGACCCCGGCGGTGGCGGTGGGTGGGGGTGATCAACTGTTCGCTTCCAAGGTCGTGTGAGTGAGCGTAAGCATGATCGAGTGAGTGCTATGATCTTCGTGTGAATCTGACGGAATGGGCGAGG
>JAEVHO010000673.1 GCA_016802835.1 Micromonospora sp. ATA32
GGCGGCGTCGCGCAGCCGCTCCCCGGCGACCCGCCGCCGCAGCTCGGCGACGGCCTGATCGGTCCGGAGCCGCTGCTCGACGAGGGCCGGCGTCGCGCAGCCGCTCCCCGGCGACCCGCCGCCGCAGCTCGGCGACGGCCTGATCGGTCCGGAGCCGCTGCTCGACGAGGGCCGGCAGCTCGCCGGCGCCGGTGAGCTGGACCATCGAGATGCGGCGTTCCCGCTGCAGCTCGGCCACCACGGTCTCGCCCGGGCGCCCGAGGTCGTAGAGGAGGGTCCGGGCGGCGAGCAGGTCCAGGGCAGGGCCGAAGGTGAGCGTGGTGGCGAAGATCCAGAGCGCGAGCAGCGCGGTCACCGGGGCGACGACCAGCGCGGTCAGCTTGGAGCGGATCGGCCAGTCGCGGGTGTTCATGAGACCTCGCCCGGAAGGTGTGGCAGGAATGGCGCCGGCACCGCCGGGCAGCGTCCCGGCCGCGGGGCCGGGCACCGGCACGGGGCGCCTTGGGCAGGATACGTAATCCCCGGCCGATGCACTACCGGCCGTTCTGGCACCGTTACCGGCCGCCCGGTCTCGGCACCCTCCGTTGTGGACCGCCGGACGCGCGAGCGCCCCGCCGGTGGCCGGCGTGGTCGTCCCCGCGCATCTCGTAGCGGGCCGGCCCGCCGGCCGGGGCGAACCGGCGGAGCAGCCTGGCGTCGGTGAGGGCCCGCAGGACGTCGTAGACGCCTGGCCGGAGACCCGTCCGAGGTGGTCCCGGGCGAGTCTGGTGATCGTGTCGGCGTCCAGGTGGGGCCGGTCGCGCACCGCCGACAGCACCGCGAGGCGGGGCCGCGTGACGCGCAGACCCGCCGCCCGGAGGCGTTCGGCGTCGGACTCGACCGGCATCACCCCAGCCAAGCGCGTTTCTGGAATGAGTCGAGTTTTTTCCCCAGGTCTCCGTGTGGGGAGCGTCATCCCCGACCGACGTCTGGGGCACAACGGACGAATCGTCCCGTGCGCCGCCGATGGCGCCGGACTCCGCGCGGATTTGCCCGGGAAAGTGCGGCGGATCGGGATTGGCGATCAGCGAGCCGAGGGAATACCAGGTGGCGAAGGAGGAGCCATGTCGCCCACGCAGATAGTCGTCATCGTTCTCGTCGTGCTCGTGATCGCGGCGGTGGTCGCGGTCGCCGTGGTGGCGGGCAAGCGCCGCACGCTGAAGCAGCGGTTCGGGCCGGAGTACGACCGGGTGCTCGCGGAGCGGGACAGCCGCGGCGCGGCCGAGCGGGAGCTGCGGGACCGGGAGCGTCGGCACGCCGAGCTCACGCTCACCCCGCTCACGCCGGAGTCCCGGGCCCGGTACGCCGCCGCCTGGGATGAACTGCAGGTCCGCTTCATCGATTCACCCGCCGAGACCGTCGGGGACGCCGACGAGCTGGTCAGCCGACTGATTGCCGAGCGTGGGTACCCGACCGGGGACTTCTCCGACCAGGCCGCCCACCTCTCCGTCGAGCACGCCCGGACGCTCGACCACTACCGGGACGCCCACGAGATCCGGCTGCGCAACGAGCGGGGCGAGGCCAGCACGGAGGAGCTCCGCCAGGCCGTCGTCCACTATCGGGCCCTCTTCGCCGACCTGCTGGGCCGGGAGCCGGTCGGGCATGGAACCTCGGAACAGCGTCACCCGGACAACCCGCAGGACGTCACGAGCCGCTGAGGAGATTGCCGCCATGCGCCAGGAAGAGCAGCAGGTCAGGAAGGACGACGACCACCCGGAGGCGGTCCGGTCCGCGCCGGCGCCGGTGCCACCGCCGGGCGACCTCCCCGAGGGCGAAGCGCCACGGCACGATGCGGCCGACCGGGCCGACGTGCCCGAGGACGCGCTGGACGACCGGGGCACCTTCGACGATCCGGTCGTGGCGGACGACCGGCGCGAGGGCCGGCCGGAGTTCCACGAGCCGGCCCCCCTGCCGACCGCCTTCGGCGCCACCAGCGTGGGCGACGCCGTCGCGGCCTCGGCCATGGCCAGCGGCCGGCCGCAGGACGAGCGGGACCCGCGGGGCGAGGACACCGCGCTGCCCGGTGACGGCGCACCCGGCCGGACGGAGCCGTTCGACGACGAGCGCGCCGACCCGACGGCCGCGGACCGCATCCACGACCCCGAGCGTTGGGACTCGGAGCCCGGCGCGACCGGAGCGACGACGACGCGCTGCGGGCCGCGGCGGCCGGGTACGGCAGCGCCGAGCCGACCATGGTCGACCCGGACCGCGGT
>JAEVHO010000674.1 GCA_016802835.1 Micromonospora sp. ATA32
GGTCGCTGCTGAAGTACTGGCAGCGGTACTGCGGCAAGAACGAGACCGTCGGCTTCTTCGGACCGAGCTGCTGGGTCACCCTGGACCCCGACCAGGCGCTGGTCACGCTGGACGGCCTGGTACGCGGCGGCGCGGCCGCGGCCGCAACGTGCGGCGCCGGGACCGCGAGCGGTCGCTGCTGAAGTACTGGCAGCGGTACTGCGGCAAGAACGAGACCGTCGGCTTCTTCGGACCGAGCTGCTGGGTCACCCTGGACCCCGACCAGGCGCGGACCGCCGAGGTGCGGCCCGGCCCCGCGCTGACCCGCCGACGCTGGGTGTGGTTCGAGTCCTGGGCGCTGACCGCGTACGCCGAGCGGATCGGCGCCGACCCGGCGGTGCGCCGCTGGTGGCCGCCGATGCTCGCCGGTCACCTCAGCCTGCGCGACCGGACCGTGCTGCGGCCGGCCGCCCCCCCGGTGACCCTCGCCCCGGTGGAGGCGGCGCTGCTGGCCGCGGCCGACGGTCACCGTCCGGCCCACGAGCTGGTGACCGACCCGGCGGTCGGGCTGCGCGGCCGGACGACGGCTACGCGCTGCTCGACCGGCTGGTGGAACGGGAGCTGATCACCTGGGACGCGGCGCTGCCGGTGAGCCCCGCCGCCGAAGGGGTGCTCCGGGCCCGGATCGACCAGATCGGTGACGCCGGTCCGCGGCAGGCCGCGCAGGCCGGGTTCGACCGGCTCCGCGCCGCCCGGGACGCGGTCGCCGGCGCGGCCGGTGACCCCGACCGGCTCGCGGCGGCCCTCGATGCGCTCGACGCGACGTTCACCGAGCTGACCGGCCAGTCGCCCCGGCGCCGGGCCGGTCAGATGTACGCCGGCCGGACCCTCTGCTACGAGGACACCAGCCGCGACCTCGACGTCGTCTTCGGCGCGCCGCTGCTGGACGGGATCGCCGCCCCGCTCGACGTGCTGCTGCGGGCCGCCCGGTGGATGGTGACCGCGCTGGAGCAGGCGTACGGGGCGGTGTTCCGGGAGCTCTACGAGGAGCTGCGCGCCGAGGCGGGCACCGGGCCGGTGGCCCTGTCCGACCTGTGGTACCTGGTCCAGGGGCTGTTCTGGGGCAGCGGCGACCGGCCGGTCGACGCGGTCGCCGTCGAGTTCGCCGCCCGCTGGGCCGGGCTGTTCGGGCTGGACGCGCTGCCCGCCGGGACGACCGAGGTGCGGATCCCGGTGGCCGACCTCGCCGAGCGGGTCGGCGAGGTCTTCCCCGGCCACCCGTCCCGACTGGTCCAACGCCACGATCCACAGCCCCGATCTGCAGATCTGCGCGTCCGACGTCGACGCGCTCTGCCGCGGCGACTACACGGTCGTCCTCGGCGAGCTGCACGCCGCCTGGTCGTCGTTCGACTGCCAGGTCTTCACCCCGTCGCACCCGGACGTGGAGCGGCTGCGCGCCGCGCTCGCCGAGGACCTCGGCGAGCGGCGGATCCGGCTGCTCTTCCCGACCGACTGGCCGCGCTTGACCAGCCGGACCGCGGAGGCGTTGACCGGCCCGACGGACCGGCAGCTGGCGTTCCTCCCGGCGCCGGGGGCCGACCCCGACCGGGTGCTGGCCACGGCCGACCTCACCGTCACCGACGACGACGGCCGGCTGACGGCCACCGCCGGGGACGGGCAGCGCTGGTCGCTGACGGAGGTCTTCGCCGAACTGCTCAGCGCCCACGCCGTGGACGGGTTCAAGCTGGTGGCCGCGGCCCCGTACACGCCCCGGATCACCCTGGACCGGCTGGTCGTCGCCCGGCAGACCTGGCGGACCACGGTGGGGGAGTGCGGCCTGGGCGCGATCACCGGAGAGCGGGGCCGCTACCTGGCCGTCCGGGCCTGGCGCCGCCGGCTCGGCCTGCCGGAGCAGGTGTACGTCAAGCTCGGCACCGAGACCAAGCCCTGCTTCGTCGACCTGACCAGCCCCGCCTTCGCGAACATGGTCTGCGCGATGGTCCGGGCCGCCCGCGCCGACGGAGGGGACGGGACCTCGCTGATGGTCAGCGAGATGCTGCCGACCCCGGACGACGCCTGGGTGCCGGACGCGGCCGGCGGGCGCTACTTCAGCGAGCTGCGGCTGCACATCGCGACGCCGCCGAGGGCCGCGCCGGGGGCTGGTGCGCGGACCGGGGCGCCCGGAGCCGGGATCGCGGACCGGGAGGCCGGCCGATGAGCCACCGCATCCCGCTCGGCGACACCGGCTGGTCCGTCTGGCGCGAC
>JAEVHO010000675.1 GCA_016802835.1 Micromonospora sp. ATA32
GTCCACCCGCAGGTCGACGAGGGTGTCGCCGGTGCCGGCGTACCCGCCGCGGCGCTGGACCACCAGCAGGCCGGCGCTCTGCCGGCCACGCCGGTCACCCCCGGCGTCGTCTCCGGCGCGCAGCGCAGCGAGCAGCGGTCCGGGAACGGCAGCGACCCGCCGCCCAGCCAGGCGTCGCGGACCGCGTCGATCACGATCGGGTCGATCCGGCCGGCCACCAGCCGTCTCCAGGTTCTCCACCCCGGCCCACGAGGCGAGCGCCTCGTCCAGCCCGTCGCCGCCGACCGGGTGGCCGGCGGGCGGCCAGCAGCGCGGCCACCTCGTCGGCGAGCGGGCCGGTCAGGTCGCGCAGGGTGACCGGGTTGGGCTTGCCGAACAGCAGCGTGTGCATGTCGAGCAGTCGGGCCAGTTCCGCCACCGGCTGCGGATGGTCGTCCACCCGCAGGTCGACGAGGGTGTCGCCGGTGCCGGCGTACCCGCCGCGGCGCTGGACCACCAGCAGGCCGGCGCTCTGCCGGCCACGCCGGTCACCACCGGCGTCGTCTCCGGCGCGCAGCGCAGCGAGCAGCGGTCCGGGAACGGCAGCGACCGCCGCCCAGCCAGGCGTCGCGGACCGCGTCGATGACGTGCGGGCCGGCCAGGATGTTGCCCTGCGCCGCCCAGCCGTCGCCGGCCTGCCGCCGGCCCAGTCGTGGCAACTCGGGCCGGTCCAGGTGGCGCCGTCGCCGGTCGCGCCGACCACGCCGAGTTGCCGGTCGTCCCGCCCGGGGTCGGCCGCGACGAGGCGGCCAGCACGTCGGCCGCGGCCACGCCGCTGCGCAGCAGGGCCAGCCCCTGCGGCCCGTACGCGAGGTTGACGTGCGCCTGGGTGGCGATCGCACCGACCTCGGCCTCGGCGGCCGGCACCAGCGCGCCGGCGGCGAGGAATTTGCTGGCCACCGCGACGCCGTGCAGGTGGCCGTCGGCGGAGCGGGCGACGATCGAGAAGGTCACGGATGGAGGTTAGCGCCGGCGCCCGGTCCCGGTCACATTGAACGCGTGCGGGATCGCCACCCCCATCACCATGCTGGCGACCAGCGCCGTGATCACGATGGTCCGCAACCAGCTGTGGTGCGGGTCGTACCGGCTGGTGGTCCGCGCGGTGCCCTGCCAGACCGTCCAGAGTGCCAGCAGGAGCAGCAGGGTCTTGAGGCCTCCGGTGACCGGAGCCCAGCCCTCGGTGCCGCCGGGTTCCAGGGCGAGGTCCTCGAAGGCGCGGGCCCCGATCCGGGTGAGCGCGAAGACGAAGACCAGGTCGAAGAAGAGCTCCAGGAAGGTGGCCCGCTTCGGACCGTCGGTCGTGGGCAGCGCACCGGTCGTCATGCTCCGCCGCCTCCGCTGTCGGTCCAGCCCACCTGGCAGTGATGACACCTCCCTGGGCGGCCCGGTCCGGATCACCTCGATCCCCTCGGCCGCGGTGGGATTTCTCCCCGATCTCGGCTGGATCTTGCCCAGGGCCGCAGCGGACGGGCACGATCGACCGGTGACGAACCGATGGGGAATGACGGTGCCGCTGAGCGGGATCCCGCTCGCCGACCACGCCGCGGTCTACGCGGCCCTCGACGAAGCCGGCTTCACCGACGTCTGGTCCTCGGAGGTCAACGGGGCGGACGCGTTCACCCCGCTGGCGCTCGCCGCCGCCTGGGCGCCCCGGCTGCGGCTCGGCACCGCGGTGACCCCGGTCTTCACCCGCGGGCCCGGGCTGCTGGCGATGAGCGCGGCGGCGCTGGCCGAGACCGCCCCGGGCCGTTTCGCGCTCGGCATCGGCGCCTCGTCGCCAGTGCTGGTGCGCGACTGGAACGCCACCGAGTTCGCCGAGCCGTTCCAGCGTACCCGGGACGTGCTGCGGTTCCTGCGGGCGGCGCTGGCCGGCGAGACGGTCGACCAGGCGTACGACACCTTCACCATCCGCCGGTTCGCCCTCGAACGACCGCCGGCGGTGCCGCCGCCGCTCCTGCTGGCCGCGCTGCGCCCCGGGATGCTGCGCCTCGCTGCGGCGGAAGCCGACGGGGTGATCCTCAACTGGCTCGCCGCCGACGACGTGCCGACCGCGCTGGCCGAGGTGGGGGAGCGCCGGCCCGGCTTCGAGTTCGCCGAGCCGTTCCAGCGTACCCGGGACGTGCTGCGGTTCCTGCGGGCGGCGCTGGCCGGCGAGACGGTCGACCAGGCGTACGACACCTTCAC
>JAEVHO010000676.1 GCA_016802835.1 Micromonospora sp. ATA32
CCGCCAGCCCCCGCCAGAGCGTCGGCCAGCGCGGTGAGCCGATCAGGCAGTGCGCCCTGGGTAGGCGCCGGATTGGCGGTTAGCCGGTCCCGCACGTCGTCGGAGAGCAGCAGGACGGTGGCGACCAGGATGTCGACGTCGTCGAGCCGGTGGTCGACCTGACCTAACCGGCTGGCCCGCCGGCGCCCGCGTACCGTGCGCCCGCTGACCCGGCCGGCCGTCTGCCGGGCCCGGGCCACCTCCCCCAGCCGGGCGTGCGCGTCCCGAGCGTGGTCGCACGCCGTGCCGGCCAGCTCCGGGGACCCCCGGCGCAGCGCCTCGGCGGCGGCGCGGACGCCGGCGGCCACGTCCTGGAGCACCTCCCGCACCGGCGCCGCGACCAGCTTCACCGGGTCGGGGCTGAACAGCACCTGGCTGCCGAACAGGCCGAGCGCGCCACCGACCATGGCGTCGAGCACGTGGGCGAACGGCGAGCTCGTCGGCGCCAGCGTCAGCACGACCAGCACCGCCGCGCCCGACTGGATGTACGCCAACGGCCGGGCGTCGATCAACGCGGCCACCGCCATCGCCAGGGCCACCGCCAGCACGATCTGCCAGAAGCCCGTGCCGATGTGCAGCGCCCGGATCACCTGCCCGACCGCGACGCCGGCCAGTACCCCGGCGATCAGGTCGACCGCCTGGTGCGCCCGGCCGCCGACGCTCGCCGCCAGGCAGATCACCGACGCGGTGGCGGCGAAGACGGGTGCCTCGTGGCCGAACACGATCGCCGCGATCCACCAGGCCACACCCGCGGTGATCGCGCACTGGCCGATCACCGGTACGGCCTGGCGCAGCCGCTGCCGCACGGGTCCCGGGCTGACCGCGTCCAGCGCCGACCGCAGCGTGGGCGTGAGCGGTCTCCGCCTCATCGCAGCCAACGGCGAGCGCCGGGCACGCTCAGGCGCCCGGACCGGGCCCGACACCGCGCAGAGTGCGGAGCTGGGCGAGGTGCTTCGGCAGGTGCACCCGGCCGTGCAGGTCCAGGGTCCGGCCCCACGGCAGCGCCTCGTCCACGATGAGGTCGAAGCCCTCCCGCAGGTGGGTGTCCACCGACGTCTCGGCCGCCGGTCCGAGCCGCTCGGTCAACGCGCAGAGCTTCTGGCTGGTCCCCCGCAGCAGGGTGGCCAGCCCGTCCAGGCCGCCACACTCGGAGACCAGCGCGTCGAGCTGGGGGCGGTGGATGGTCTCCAGGTCGTAGTAGGCGAACGGCGACCCGGCGAGCACCGCCTCGGTCGCCTCGCTCATCAGCTCGTCGTTGGCCGCCAAATGGGCGACGATCTGCTCGGCGCTCAGCTCGCCGTCCAGGGGCGGCCCGAACCCGCCGACGTCGACCTCGGCGAGCACCGCCTCGTACACGCCCCGCAGCTCCCCGCTCTCCACCCCCCAGGCTTACCCCACACCGCCGGGTCGATCATGGAGTTGTGGTGCCCGGTTCACCCGGATGGGCGGGCATTGTCAGTCCACACCACTCCATGATCCACACCGGGACAGCGGGGGCGCGGGGTCAGGAGCGGCCGCGGCGGGCGCGGAGGTAGTCGCTGACCACGTACTCACCCAGGTCGTCGGCGTCCGGGGTGAACATGCGGCCCTTGGATCGGCGGGCCACCGCGTCGACGAACCTGCGCAACCCCGGGTCGTCGCCGAGCATGAACAGGTTCAGCGTCGCGCCGTACCGGGTCAGCCGGTCCACCTCCGCGATGGTCGCCTCGATCGTCTCCGGCAGCGGCGGCCAGTGGAACAGCGCCTCCCCGTCGTCCGGGTCCAGGTGCGCGGTCGGCTCGCCGTCGGTGACCACCAGCACCACCGGCTCCGCGCCCGGGTGCCGACGCAGGTGCCGGCCGGCCAGCCGCAGCGCGTGCTGGAGGTTGGTGCCCTGCACCATGTCCGGCTCGACGGCCGCCAGCTCCAGCTGGGTCAGCGGCATCGCCTCCCGACCGAAGCCGACGATCTGCAGGGCGTCCTGCGGGAACCGGGTCGCCACCAGGTGCGACAGGGCCAGTGCGGTCTGCTTCATCGGACCCCACCGCCCCTCCGCGATCATCGAGTAGGAGAGGTCGACGCAGAGCGCCACCGCCGCCGAGGCGCGCCGCTCGGTCTCCATCACCTCGAAGTCCTCGACGGCGAGCTGGAGCGGCACCGTCGGCGCCGCGTACCGCGCCGGGTGACGCGCTC
>JAEVHO010000677.1 GCA_016802835.1 Micromonospora sp. ATA32
CGGCGACCCGCGGCACCCGGGGGCAGGCCGGCCCGCGCTGGTCGGGCCCGAGCGCGTCGGGGACGGTGAGGGGCGAGCAGGGCGGCGAGGCCGAACGCCACGCCGAGGCCGTAGGTGACCCGGCCGGAGACCAGGTTGCCGCCGATGCAGAGCACGCCGACCAGGCTGCCGAGCAGCGGGCGGGGGGACGCCGGTGCGGACCAGCAGCGCCGCGAACGCGGTCGCGGCCGCGACCAGGGCGAGGGCGCCGGTGACCCGGACGCCGAGCAGCGCCATCACCGGCTGCGACACCAGGCTGTAGCCGAACTGCTGGACGCCGCCGTACCAGCGCAGGTCGACCGGGGTGGCGCCGTGCGCGGCGAAGAACGCGGCCCGGGCCAGCTGCGCGGAGAGGTCGGACCCCGTGCTCGGCGCAGCCAGGAGGAGGGCGGCCAGGGCGGCGGCGGACACGGCGGAGATCGCCACCACCCGACTGCGCCGCATGCCCACCTCCGTACCGCGACCACCGTACTGGCAGCATGTTCGGTGTGCCCCACCACCTCGCGCGCTGGACCGGCCTGGCCGGCTCGATGCTGCTCGCCGTGGCCGCGTACCTCGGCGGCGCGCTGCCGTCCTCGTCGCTGTCGGCAACCCCGGTCAGCATCTGGCAGGGCCGGTACGGGCCGCTGATCATCGCGCTCTGGCTGGTCGGCACCGGCCTGCTCGGGAGGGCCTGGTGGACGCTGCGGGACCGGGTGCCCTCGGCCCGCTGGGCCCTGGTCACCGTCGGGCTCTGGCTGCTGCCGCTGCTGCTCGCGCCGCCGCTGGCCAGCCGGGACGTCTACGCGTACGCCTGTCAGGGCGCGAGCTACGCGGCCGGGCTGAACCCCTACGAGCAGGGCGTCTCCGCGCTGCCCTGCCCGTGGCTGGACACCGTCTCGCACATCTGGCGGGACACCCCGGCGCCGTACGGGCCGCTGTTCGTGCTGCTCTCCGGCGCGGTCGTCAGGGCGACCGGCTCGCTGACCGGGAGCATCGCCGTGTTCCGGCTGATCGCGGTGGCCGGCGTCGCGCTCACCGCGTGGTGCCTGCCGGTGCTGGCCCGCCGCTGTGGCGTGCCGACCGGTCGGGCGCTCTGGCTGGCGCTGGCCTGCCCGCTGGTCGGCGTGCACCTGATCTCCGGGGCGCACAACGACGCGCTGATGATCGGCCTGCTGGTCGCCGGGCTGGCCGTGGTGGTGTCCCGGCCGGGTCGCCCCGGCCCGCTGCTGGGCGCGGGGATGCTGCTCGGCCTGGCGGTGGCGATCAAGGTGACCGCGCTGGTGGTCGTACCGTTCGCCGCCCTCGCCGCGATCGTCGGGCCGTACCGGATCCGGGCGCTGGTCCGCGACGGGCGGCTGGGTGGTCGTCGGGGCGGTCGCCGCGGTGGTCGGGGTGACCCTGGCCGCCGGCCTCGACTTCGGCTGGGTCGGCGGCCTGGCGCGCGGCGCCGATGCGATCGCCTGGTCGTCGCCGTCGACGGCGGTCGGCCAGACCGTCGGGTACGTCCTGGTGCCGTTCGGCGTGCACGTCGACGCGCTGCCCGTCACCCGGGTGATCGGCCTCGTCCTCCTGGCCGTGCTGCTGGTGTGGCTCTGGTGGCGGGCCCGCACCCGCGACCCGCTCTCCGGCGCGGCCCTCGCGCTGGCCGCCACGGTGGCCCTCGCCCCGGTCGTGCACCCCTGGTACCTGACCTGGCCGTTGGCGCTGCTCGCCGGCATCACCCTGCGGACCCGCTGGATCACCGTCGCCGCCCTGGTCGCCTCGTTCCTGGTGCTGCCGGACGGCACCGGACTGCCCCGGTACACGAAGATGCCGGGCGCGCCGCTGATGACGCTGTTGGTGATCGTGGCGGTCGTCCGGTGGGTACGTTCGGCTCGGGCGGCCAGCCGG
The DNA here is from genome assembly GCA_016802835.1 of Micromonospora sp. ATA32. Lineage (GTDB taxonomy): Bacteria > Actinomycetota > Actinomycetes > Mycobacteriales > Micromonosporaceae > Micromonospora. Next base: position 1,912 of record JAEVHO010000677.1, read on the forward strand.
CCGGCCCCCGCCGAACCAGCAGAGGTGCGTCGGTGACCGATCCCGGCGACCGCAACCTCCGGCCGGGTGCGGCCCGGCTGGCGCGGTACGCCGGTCTGGCCGGTGCGCTGCTGCTGACCGTGGCCGGATGGCTGGGCGGGGCGCTGCCCCACGCGGCCGGGAGCACCACCCCGCTGGGCATCTGGCGCAGCGAGCACGGGCCGTGGGTCCTCGGCTGCTGGCTGGTCGGCACCGCCCTGCTGGTCGGCGCGTCGGTGGTCGCTGCGGCGGGCGCCCGTCGACCCGGTG
>JAEVHO010000678.1 GCA_016802835.1 Micromonospora sp. ATA32
CTGTTCCGTCAGATCCGGGTCGGCCAGGGCGGCCAGGAGTTCGGCGTCTTCAAGTTCCGCACCATGGTCGTGAACGCCGACGCGCTCCTCGCCGAGCTGGCGCCCGCAACGAGACCGACGGCCTGATGTTCAAGATGCGCGACGACCCCCGGGTCACCCGGATCGGGCGGCTGCTGCGCAAGTGGTCACTGGACGAGCTGCCGCAGCTGGCCAACGTGTTCCTCGGCCAGATGAGCCTGGTCGGCCCCCGGCCGCCGCTCCCCTCCGAGGTCGCCCGGTACGACGGCGACGTGGCCCGGCGGCTGCTGGTCAAGCCCGGGATCACCGGTCTCTGGCAGGTCAGCGGCCGGTCCGACCTGAGCTGGGAGGACGGCATCCGGCTCGACCTCTACTACGTCGAGAACTGGTCGCTCGCCGCCGACCTGACGATCCTCTGGAAGACCTTCGGCGCCGTGCTCAACAGCCGCGGGGCGTACTGACCGGTCGGGGCGCTCCCGCGGCCGGTCGGGCCCGACGACCAGCGTCCAACGGGCCGCCGGGCGCGGTGACCCGGCTCAGGGCTGCGGGCCGGTCCAGTCGAGGCAGACCACCACCGCGTCGTCGACCAGGTCGCCGGCGACGAACGCCCGCAGGTCGCCGATCAGCGATCGGACGGCGTCCAGCGGTGCCATCGGGCCGGTACGCCGCAGGAAGCGGTCCAGGGCCGTCTCGCCGTATCGGACGTCCTTGCCGGTCGCGTCGGTCACCCCGTCGCTGACCACGAAGAGCCGATCCCCGCGGCGCAGCTCGAACCGCTGCTCCCGGTAGTCGGTGCCGTCGAACATGCCGAGCGGGAACTGCGCCTCCAGCGGCAGCTCGCCCACCTCGCCGTCGCGCAGCAGCAGCAGCTTCGGCGAGCCGGCGTCGATGAGGGTCAGCACCCCGGAGGCCAGATCCAACTCCATCAGCAGCGCGGAGACGTGCTGCTCACCCCGGTGCACGGCGTAGATCGCCTGGTCGGCCAGGGCGGCCTGGTCGGCCAGGCCGAGGCCGCCCCGCCGGGCGTTGCGCAGCGCGTGGGTGGCCAGCGAGGTGAGCATCGAGGCGGCAACGCCCTCACCCATGCCGTTGATGATCGTCAACCACAGCCGGTGCCCGTCGTCCGACCAGTCGAAGCTGTCGCCGCGCACCGCGTACGCCGGTTCCAACTGGCCGGCCAGGCTGAACGACGGGCGGATCCGGCTCCGGCCGGGCAGCAGCTCCCACTGCATCTCGGCGGCCAGGGTCAGCCGCCGGCTGCGCCGGGCCGCCCGGTAGACGTCGGTGCCGGGGGAGACGGCGTCCAGTTCGTGGCCGAGCGCGGTGGCGATCTCGGCGATCTCGGCGCGGACGGCCGGGTCGTCGGGCGCCGGCGCCAGCCGCAGCACCCCGCGCCGTTCGCCGCGCATCCCCACCGGGAAGTAGGCCGTCCGGTCGACGATGATCGGCTCCTGGTGGTCGAACGACCGCCAGGCGGGGTGGCCCGGTCCGCTGATCGGTTCGCCCTTCGTCAGCGGCAGCAGCACCGACAGCCGGTAGTCGACCTGGAGCAGTTCGACGTCCGTGATCCCGTACGTCCTCTCGAGCTCCTCGGCGAGCGGTCGAGCAGGAGGTCGGCCGGCGCCTCGGTGAGGATCTGCCGGGCCCGGTCAGCCCGTCCGCTCATCGTCGCTCCTTACTCAGAGGGCCGGCGACCAGGTACGCCCGGTATTCTTCTGCCCACGATGGCCGAAGAGCGCGGTCCGGTGGGACCAGAAGCGAGTATGGCCGCCGCGCTGGACGCGGCGGCAGGGACCCTGCTGGCGCTGTGGGAGGCGGCTCGGGAGCGGACGACCAGCCGGCTCTCCGGCGCCCAGTTACGCGCGGTGATGGTGGTGGAGCAGCAGGACGGCATCAACCTGCGTCGGCTGGCCACCCGGCTCGCCATGCTGCTCTCCTCGGCCAGCCGGCTCTGCGACCGGCTGGTCGCGGCCGGGATGCTGGAACGGGAGCCGGGCCGGTACGACCGGCGGGAGATCTCGTTGCACCTGACCCGGGAGGCCGAGCGGCTCCTGGCCGAGCTGCGCGCCGACCGCCGGGACCGGCTGGCCGGGATCCTGGGGGACATGAGCACCGAGGGCCGACAGGCGCTGCTGCGCGGGATCGGCGAGTTCGACGA
>JAEVHO010000679.1 GCA_016802835.1 Micromonospora sp. ATA32
TGCCGGTCGCCTCGTCGGCGCAGTAGAACCGGTCGGCCCAGGCCACCGCCGGCCGGAGCCGGTCACCGGCGCCCGGGACGGTGAACTGCCGCACCTCGCGGCGGCCCGCCGCCAGCTCACCCGGGCCCGCGCGTTACCGGCGGCGGCGGTCACGCCGCGCGGCGCGCTCGGCTTGCCCACCGTCGGCTTCCTCGGCGGAGGCGGCGGCGGGGGAGCGGGCGGCGGGTCCCCGCCGAGCACGTCGTTGGCGTACTTGTCGACCTCCCGCACCTGATGCCTGTCGTCGACCACCTGCGCCCTCGCCGAGTCGGGGGCGTTGATGAACAGGTGGTTCTCCCGCACCTCCAGCTCCAGCGGGCCGGCCATCCCCTTGCCGCGGATGGTGTCGACCAGCCGACCGTCGGCGCCGAAGGAGTAGACCGTGCCGGTCGCCTCGTCGGCGCAGTAGAACCGGTCGGCCCAGGCCACCGCCGGCCGGAGCCGGTCACCGGCGCCCGGGACGGTGAACTGCCGCACCTCGCCGCCGTCGGTGATCACGTGCACCCGGCGTTCACCCGTCACCGTGACCGGCACGGCCGGCCCGCTGGTCCGCGCCGGCAGCGTGGCCGGACCATTCAGAGTCAGCCGGATGTGCCGGACCGTTCCGGCGCGCACCGTCACCAGCGCCGCCGTCCGGTCGAGCACGGCGACCCCCTCGTCCAGGGTGGAGACGACCAGCTCGTGGCTCGGCTCGGCGACCTCGTACGTCTGAACCTGCTTCGGGCTGATCCCGGTGCCGGGCGCGGCCGCCGAGCCGGGCACGGAGGGCAGCTGCGCCGCCGTGATCGCCGACACCGCGCCCTCGCTCGGGATCGCGATCCAGAGTCGACCCTCGCCGTCGAAGGACCCGCCGGTGATGCCCGGCGGGTAGCGCACCGGCTCGCCGACCGGCGCCAGCGACCGCGGATCAAGCTGCCGGACGACGCCCTGCACCGCGTCGACCACGAACGCCGACTCCTCGTGCAGCGCGACGTTCACCCCCAGCCCGGGGGCGGTGCGGGTGGTCGCGGTGATCTGCAGCGTGGCCAGGTCCAGGGAACTGACCTGCCCGGTGTTCAAATCCCGAAGGATCAGCAGCCGGTCGGTCTGGGTGACCTGCATCGGGTGCCGGCGGGCGCCTGCGATCCCCACCCGGGTGTCCACCCGGGCGGTGACCCCATTGACCCGGGCCATCTCGCTGCGCGCCCCGCTCCACAACCAGGAACTCGCGTCGTAGTTGGCGACCGCGTTGTCGGCGGCTCCGAGCCCAAGGAGTCAGCCCCATCGCCGCCAGCAGCGCCGTCACCGGGCAGACGGTGACCAGCCCGCCCCGCACCCGGGACCGGGGAGGACCCGTCCCGCTGGTCACGGCGTCGTCGATGGTGGCCACAACCGGCTGCCTCCCGTGTCGTCCCGCCAGGCGGCGCGCCGTCAGCCGGCGACCTCCAGAGAGCCGGATGGCATCATATGGCCCGGTCGATGCGGGGGGAACCCGCACCGTCGTCCGGTCGATACCCAGCGTGTGCGGCGTGGGCGACGGGTCAGCTCGGTGGAGTGCCGTGTTCCCGGTAGGTGCAGACCTGACCTGAGGTGGCGAAGGCGTCGGTGGAGTAGACCGCGAGCACCGTGAAGCAGTAGTCCACCCGCGTGCTCAGCCCGTTGACCGTTTGACGATCTCTCCGCCCTGAAGGACGGAGATTCCCTCCACGCTGCGCGTGGAACACGCGGCGTCCGGGTGGATTAACGCTTCGCCGCGCGGTGCCACCATCGCTGGTGGTCTTACCTGCGCTCCACGGTCGTTTAGGCTCTCGGCGCGTCCCGCCGCGAGTACGTTCATGGCCGCGTTGACGTCCCGGTCGTGGGCCGACCCGCAGGGGCAGTTCCACGCTCGGACGTTGAGCGCCATCTTGTCGTTGATCCGGCCACAGTCCGAGCACATCTTCGTGCTGGGGAAGAATCGATCTACCCGGCCGAATGCCCGCCCGTACCGGGCGGCCTTGTACTCCAACATGCCGGTGAAACTGGCCCAGCCCGCATCGTGCACGGACTTGGCGAGCCGGGTCCGGCCGAGACCGACGACGCACAGGTCCTCGACGTACACCGCTTGGCTGTCGCGGATGATCCGTGTCGAGAGCTTGTGCTGCCA
>JAEVHO010000680.1 GCA_016802835.1 Micromonospora sp. ATA32
CCCATGGTCTTCGGACCCGAGTTCGGCAGCTTCCAGCCGGCGTACCTGGCCGTGCTGCGGGAGATCGCCACCAGGCACCGCTTCGACACCTGCGGTCGAGGTAAGGACGCCCTGGAGATCATCAACACCAGCTTCACCATCACCGACCCTGTCGACCGGATCGTCTACCTCGTCGCCCGCAAGGCTAACGTGGTGTTCAACCACGGCGAGGCCCTGTGGTACCTGACGGGCCGCGACGACGTCGACATGATCTCCTACTATGCGCCGCAGCTGCGGAAGCTGTCCGCCGACGGTGCCCGGCTCACCGGCACCGCCTACGGGCCCCGCCTGTTCCGGCCCGGCCAGCCCGACGCGCACAGCCAGTTCCAGCGGGTGGAGCGGCTGCTCGGCGACGACCCGGACACCAAGCGCGCCGCCATGGTGGTCATGCGCCCCGATGAGCTGGTCGACCCGGCCAACCCGGATGTGGCCTGCACCCTCGGCCTGCAATTCCTCCTGCGCAACGGGCAGCTGCACATGTCGGCCTACATGCGCGGCAACGACGCCGTCATCGGCCTGCTGGGCGACACGTTCGCGTTCACCTTCATCCAGGAGTTCACCGCGCGCCGCCTCGGCGTCGGCGTCGGCACGTACGCCCACCACGTCGGCTCGATGCACATCAACAAGCTGGACGTGGACAAGGTCGACGCCATGCTGGCCGAGGCGACCGGACCGGTGCCGAGCCGCCGCTTCCCGGTCGACCCGATGCCCGCCACGAGTTGGGAGACCATCAGGGAGGTCGCCGGATGGGAGCAGTTGCTGCGCGACGACCGTGACCAGCTCACCCCCGGCCGGTTGACCGCCGTGCGCGTCGACCCGTACTGGCGGCGGGTGCTGGCGCTGTTCGAGTTCTACCGGCAGATCGTGCACAACCCCGGCAAGCCCGTCAGCCGGGACATCCTCGCCGAGCTGCACCCGGGACACTGGTGGCTGGTGGCCAACCGGTGGCCCGAGCGGGTGCCCGCCTTCCCCGGGAGCCGGCCATGACCGACGACACCGCCACCGTCGACTGGTCCCGCTGGACCGTCATCCTGCTCAAGCCGGACTGCGTCCGCCGCGGCCTCGTCAGCGAGGTCCTGCAATGGATGCGAGGGCTGGTCACCATCGTCGACTCCCACACGGTGATCCCCACCGAAGACCAGGTGTTCGCCCACTACGCCGACATGCTGCCCCTGTCCGAGCAGCTCGGCCGCGACGTGCCCGCCGAGCTGCGGCGCATCTTCATCGGCAACCGGGTCGTCGTCGCCCTCGGCTACGGCGAGAACGCCGCCGAGCGGGTACGCGCCGTCGTCGGCGTGACCGACCCGGCCAGCGCCCCCAGCACCACCGTCCGGGGCCGCTACGCCAAGGACACCCTCGACAAGGCGGTGGCCGAGGGCCGCCTGGTCGACAACCTCATCCACACCTCCGACCACAGCGGCGTGGTCGAACGGGACTTCGGCATCTGGTACGGACCCCAGCGCACGCACCTGCTGCGCCCACCCGCCGCCCGAGGAGGCGCCCGATGACCCAGGTCCCCGTCCAGATCAGCGCTGGCCCCCGCCAGCTGAACCTCATGCCGGCCGCCGAGCAGGCCCGCCTCGACCCCTACATGCAGCTGATCGTCGGCTACCGCAAGTCCGGGCTGTCGCTCAACCACATCGTCGGCTGCCCGCTCGACTGCGGGTACTGCGTCCGCCACTTCTGGGGCAACTTCGACGACAAGATCCCAACGCTGCTGGTGCCCACGCAGGACGCCATCGAGCTGCTGATCGGGCACAAGGCCTTCCGGCCGCACATCACCCCGATCCAGCTGTTCAACAAGGCCACCGACCCGTTCCTGCCCGGCGTGAAACCTCACCTGTTCCAGGTTCTACGCGCCCTCGACGAGAGGGCGTATACCAACCAGATCCTCATCATCACCAGGTTCAAGGTCACCGGCCAGGACATGGAGATCCTGGAGTCGCTGCGCCACCTGAAGGTGACCCTGCTCTTCACCTACTCCGGCATCCAGGACGACCGGGTCGAGCCGATCACGAAGAGCGCCATCACGATCAACTCGATCTACACCGCGGTCGCCCACAAGAAGCGGACCGGCGTGGTGCTGTACTGGCGGCCCATCGTCCCCGGTTGGAACACCGCCCCC
>JAEVHO010000681.1 GCA_016802835.1 Micromonospora sp. ATA32
TTGCGTTCCTCTTCCACCATCTGGCCACCCTATGCCGGGATCTGGTCAGCCCGCCGTGCCACCGACCCGGCCCAGCAGCATCTCCTGCAGGTGCGCCAGTGGCGCCTCGTCGGTGCCGCTACGCCGGCTCCAGGTGCCGTCCGGCGCCAGCTGGAACGCGTCCACCTCCGGGCTCATCGCGGCGGTCAGCACGTGGTCCAGCTCGGCTCGGGCGACCGGATCGCTAACCTGGACCAGGGCCTCGACCCGACGGTCCAGGTTGCGGTGCATGAGGTCGGCCGACCCCATCCAGAACTCGGCGGCGCCGTTGTTGCCGAACCGGAAGACCCGGGAGTGCTCCAGGAACCGGCCGAGGATCGAGCGGACCCGGATGTTCTCCGACAGCCCTGGCACGCCCGGACGCAGCGTGCACATCCCGCGGATGATCAGGTCGACGTGCACGCCCGCCCGGGAGGCCCGGTAGAGCGCGTCGGTGACCGCCTCGTCGACCAGCGAGTTCACCTTGAACTGCACCAGGCCGGGCATGCCCAGCCGGACGTGCGCGATCTCCCGCTCGATGCGCTCGATCAGCCCGCTGCGGATGCCCTGCGGCGCCACCAGCAGCCGCCGGTACGCGGTCTGCCGGCTGTAGCCGGTGAGCACGTTGAACAGGTCGGTCAGGTCGGCGCCGATCTCCGGGTCGGCGGTGAGCATCCCGAAGTCCTCGTAGAGCCGGGCGGTCTTCGGGTGGTAGTTGCCGGTGCCGATGTGGCAGTAGCGCCGGATCTGGTTGCCCTCCTGGCGTACCACCAGGGCGGTCTTGCAGTGCGTCTTGAGCCCGACCAGGCCGTAGACCACGTGGCAGCCGGCCCGCTCCAGGGTGCGCGCCCAGCCGATGTTGGCCACCTCGTCGAAGCGCGCCTTCACCTCGACCAGGACCACCACCTGCTTGCCGGCGCCGCCGCGTCGACCAGCGCGTCGACGATCGGGGAGTCGCCGCTGGTGCGGTAGAGCGTCTGCTTGATGGCGAGCACGTCGGGGTCGGCGGCGGCCTGCTCGATGAAGCGCTGCACGCTGGTGGCGAACGAGTGGTACGGGTGGTGCACGAGGATGTCCCCGTCGCGCAGGGTGGCGAAGACGCTGCGCGGCACCTCACCCTCGGCGAGCCGGGGATGGGTGGCCGGGACGAACGGCGGGTCCTTGAGGTCGGGGCGGTCGGCCGCCCCGTACACCTGCCACAGCGCCGAGAGGTCGAGCAGTCCGCGTACCCGCAGCACGTCCTGGGCGTCCATGTCCAGCTCGCGGACGAGCAGCTCCAGCATGTGGTCGGAGATCGAGGCGGCGACCTCGAGGCGTACCGGCGGGCCGAAGCGGCGCCGGGCCAGCTCCCGCTCCAACGCCTGGAGCAGGTCCTCGTCCCGGTCCTCGTCGACCTCCACCTCGGCGTTGCGGGTCACCCGGAACAGGTGGCACTCGACCACCTGCATGCCGGAGAAGAGCTGACCCAGGTGCACCGAGATGAGGTCCTCGACCGGCAGGAAGCGCGTCCCCGGGATCTCCCGGTCGACGCGGACGAAGCGGGGCACGTTGTTCGGCACCTTGACCCGGGCGAAAAGCTCCGAACCGCCGTCCGGGTCGCGGACCGTCACCGCCAGGTTCAGCGAGCGTCCGGAGATGTACGGGAAGGGGTGTGCCGGGTCGACCGCGAGCGGGGTGAGCACCGGAAAGATGTGCTCCCGGAAGTAGGTGCGCAGCCGCTCCCGCTCGGCGGCGTCCAGCTCCGCCCAGCGCAGGATGCGGATGTCCTCTTTGGCGAGCTTGGGCAGCAGGTCGTCGACGAAGCAGGCGGCGTGCCGGGAGACCAGCCTGGCGGCCTTCTCCGCGACCAGTTCCAGCTGGGTGCGCAGCGGCATCCGGTCGCCACCGCGGACCGGCAGGCCGGCCTGGAGGCGTCGTTTCAGCCCGGCCACCCGCACCATGTAGAACTCGTCGAGGTTGCTGGCGAAGATGGCCAGGAACTTGGCCCGCTCCAGCAGCGGCGTGCGCGCGTCCTCGGCCAGCGCCAGCACCCGGGCGTTGAAGTCGACCATGTAGAACTCGTCGAGGTTGCTGGCGAAGATGGCCAGGAACTTGGCCCGCTCCAGCAGCGGCGTGCGCGCGTCCTCGGCCAGCGCCAGCACCCGG
>JAEVHO010000682.1 GCA_016802835.1 Micromonospora sp. ATA32
CGGAGATCTTCGGGATACGCCAGCTGCACGCCGACTCGCCGGCCGAGCTGCTGCGGGCGTTCGCCCGGGCCGGCGTGGAGCTGCCCAACACCCGGGCCTCCGCGTCGGCTCGCCGAGCTGGCCGCCCGGATCGCGGAGATCTTCGGGATACGCCAGCTGCACGCCGACTCGCCGGCCGAGCTGCTGCGGGCGTTCGCCCGGGCCGGCGTGGAGCTGCCCAACACCCGGGCCTGGGTGCTGCGCGGGGTGGACCACCCGGCGGTGCCACTGGTCCTGGAATACAAGGAGCTCTACCGGATCTGGACCGCGCACGGCTGGGCCTGGCGGGACGCCTGGGTCCGCGAGGGCCGCTTCCACCCGGAGTACGTCCCCGGTGGCGTGGTCTCCGGCCGCTGGGCGACCCGGGGTGGCGGGGCGCTGCAGATCCCCAAGGTGATCCGGCGGGCGGTGGTCGCGACCCGGGCTGGCGGTTCGTGGTCGCCGACGCCGGTCAGCTGGAGCCCCGGGTGCTGGCCGCGGTCTCCGGCGACGCCCGGCTGGCCGCCGCGGGTGGCGCCGGCGACCTCTACGCCGCCCTGGCCCAGGACGCGTTCGCGGGTGACCGGGCCCGGGCCAAGGTCGCCCTGCTCGGCGCGATGTACGGGCAGACCGGCGGCGCGGCCGTGCCGGCGCTGGCCGTGCTGCGGCGCAGCTATCCGACCGCGTTCGCCTATGTGGAGGCGGCGGCCCGCACCGGTGAGGCTGGCGGGCTGGTCCGGTCCTGGCTGGGGCGCACCTGCCCACCGGGCTCGGCCGGGTTCACCGACGGCGACGACGCGGCGGTCGACCCGGACGGTGCGGCCGATCCGCAGGGGCCCAGGGCGCGCGCCGCCCGGTCCCGCGGCCGGTTCACCCGCAACTTCGTCATCCAGGCGACCGCCGCGGAGTGGGCGTCGACCCTGCTGGCGACGCTGCGCACCGCCCTGGCCGGGACCGGCGCCGAGCTGGTCTTCTTCCAGCACGACGAGGTCGTGGTGCACTGTCCCGCCGCGCAGGCCGACGCGGTCGCCGAGGTGGTCGACCGGTGCGCGGCGCGGTCGGCGGCGCTGCTGTTCGGCGACACCCCGGTGCGGTTCCCGCTGGATCTGTCCATCGTCGACTGCTACGCCGACGCGGCATAACGGTAGGGCAACAAACCGGTATAGCGCACAATTTTCCCTTTTGCCCCGCTACCCGCGCCGGCAGGCGCTCGTTGGGTCCGTTGTGCGTACGACGGGACGGAGCGGGCCCTCATGCTCGAGGTCCGTCACCACGGTGGAGGTGGCGCAGCTGAACGGGATCGCAGGAATGATCATCGCAGCGGGCGGGGGACGCCGGATCGGTGGACCCGAGGCCCTACTGCACCAAGGGGAAAAGCCCCTGGTGGACCAGATGATCGACACGATGACCAAGGCGGGCTGCGAGCAGATCGTGGTCGTGCTGGGCCCGGCGGCGGACCAGGTCCGCGAGACGGCGGACCTGACCCGGGTTACCGTCGTGGTCAACCGCGCGTGGGGGACCGGGGTCGGTTCCTCGATCCGCGCCGGTCTCGCGGCCCTCACCGACGAGGGGATCGAGGCCGTGGTGGTGGCACCGGTGGACATGCCGGGGATGACCGCCGCGGCGGTGCGGCGGGTCATCGCCCTGCCGTACCCGGACGTGCTGGTCTGCGCGACCTACGACGGGCTGCGCGGCTACCCGATGCTCTTCGGCCGCCGGCACTGGTCCGGCATCGCCACCCTGGCCAGCGCCGACGTCGGCGCCCGGCCGTACCTGCTGGCCCACAAGGACCAGATCGTCGACATCTCGTGCGACTCGGTGGCCGACGGCAGCCGGGTGGACACACCCGAGCTGATGGCGCTCTACGGCCTCACCGTGCCACCGCAGCGGGTGCGGGCCTAGCCCGGAGGCGGCGGTCCCCCCGCCGCGCCGGGTCGGTGGGCTACCGTCGCAGCCGGGTGTGGCCGGACTCGTGCCACGCCTCGGCAGACGGGGAGGACGATGGTGCGGCCTCCCCCGATCGACCTCGTCCCCGCTGGCGGGCTCGCCCGAGGCGCTCACCCACAACCCGCTGAACGGGGTCACCGGCGCATCTGGCGGACCCGGCACGCGGCCGGCGGCGTGCTGAAACTGAGCTCACCCG
>JAEVHO010000683.1 GCA_016802835.1 Micromonospora sp. ATA32
AGGCCCTGTCCAGCCGCGCCGGGCCGACCGGCCCGCTCGGCGCCCGTGTCTTCCCCCCGGCCCCGGCACACAAACTTCGGCATCAGGCGCAGCGGGAGACCTTCTTCGCCGCTGCCTTCCGGTTCATCGGAGCCTTCTTCGCTCCGGTGACCTTCCTGGCGCCGGTGGGCCTGGTGGCCGCCCGGGTGGTGCCCCTTCGAGCGTCGGCCATCGTCGATCCTCCTCGGGGTGTGCTGCCGAGGCCCACCCCGACGGTGCTGCCGAAGGGGCAGGCCCTGTCCAGCCGCGCCGGGCCGACCGGCCCGCTCGGCGCCCGTGTCTTCCCCCCGGCCCCGGCACACAAACTTCGGCATCAGGCGCAGCGGGAGATGGCTGCGACAAGGGGCGGGCGGAAGCCTGCCAGCACCCCGCCCGCCCCGAGAGAACGTCGTCAGCCCGCTCAGCCTGCCAGGTGCCCCGCTCCTGGCGACGGTTCCGTCATGGCATCGAGGAGCGCGGCCAGATCGACGGTGGCGAAACCGACCCGGGCGTCGCTGGCGCCGTATGGCAGCCACAGCAGGTCGCCGTGGATGAGACCGCCACAGGAGTAGATGACGTTGGGTACGTACCGTCGCGGTCGGCCGCCTCGGGGGGTGAGCAGCGCGCCGGGCAGTTCGGCGATGACGCGCTCGGGATGGCGCAGGTCCAGCAGCAGGGCGCCGATGGCGTAGCGGCGCATCGGGCCGACGCCGTGGGTGAGCACGAGCCAACCCGCGTGGGTCTCGATCGGCGAGCCGCAGTTGCCCACCTGGATCAGTTCCCAGCTGCGCCGTGGGCCGTGCAGCGGCACCGGCGGCTGCCACTGATTGTCACCGTCCAGGTAGGTCAGGCCGATGGTCTCGCCGTCGGAACGGCACAGCGCGAGGTGACGGCCGTCGACCGGACGGGGGAACAGCGCGATGCCCTTGTTACGGGCGCCCGGGCCGTGCATCGGACTGATCTGGAACCGCCGCAGATCGCCGCTGGTCAGCATGCGGGCGGCGATGCTGCGGCCGTCGTAGGCGGTGTAGGTGGCCCGGTACATCGGTCCGGTGTCGTCGACGAACCGCACGAACCGCGCGTCCTCCATGCCGTTGCTCTCCGCCGGGGTCGCCGGCCAGAGGACTCGCTCGTGCAGGAGGCTGTCGAGGGGGAAGGCCGTGGCGTAGCTGGCGCCGTTCATCCGGCGGAGCTGCTCGATGGTGCCGGGCGCGGTGGTGCGGGAGAGCAGGTCGGGCGGTAGGCCGGCCAGTACGCGCTCGAAGGTGGCCTCGTCGTACCGCTCGGGCAGGCAGTCCAGCACGGTGGCGGATACCTCGTCGTCCATGCCCGCCTCGGTCAGCCCGGCGGCCAGCAGGTCGCGTCGGTGGGCAACCGCGGTCCGCTGCCCGGTGACCAGCGGGCCGGTCCGCCGGGTGACGGCCAGCCGGTCGTCCGGCCCGAGGACCGCGTTGGCGAACCCGATGGACGACAGGTGACCCTCGCCGATCTGGCGCAGGCTGACCGCGACGCGCAGCTGCCCGGGCGCCAGGGCGGCCTGGTCCGGGTGGGCGACCATGGACGGGTTGCACAGCGCGGCGGCCTCGACGGCGTACTCGTGGCTGAAGTAGGCGCCGACGAGCAGCCGGGCGGTGGGGGACAGCTCCCTGGTCCGGGCGATCCGGTGCCGGACCAGGTCGTGGTGGTGCCGGAAGATCCGCACCAGATCGCGATGCCGGCCGTTGAACCGGTCCAGGGTCTCGTGGAGCAGGTGAGCGGTCTCCGACTCGTCGAGTTCGGCGATGCGGTCGATGAGCGCGTGTGCGCGGTTGCGTACCAGGGCGGCGTCTTCACCGGGGACGAAGAGTTTGACGATGACCCGTGCGGGGTCGGGGTGGAGGGTGAGGTCCTGCCGGACGGCGAGGGTCACGGCCATTGCCGGGCGTGTTGCAGGGTGGAGATGAGCGCGAGGGTCGATTCGGCGCCCTGGTTGCGGTTGGGCCCGTGCAGGGTCAGGCCGTCGCGTGTGCGCGGTTGCGTAACCAGGGCGGCGTTCTTCACCGGGGACGAAGAGTTTGACGATGACCCGTGCGGGGTCGGGGTGGAGGGTGAGGTCCTGCCGGACGGCGAGGGTCACGGCCATTGCCGGGCGT
>JAEVHO010000684.1 GCA_016802835.1 Micromonospora sp. ATA32
GTACCGGCCGGGGCCGCAGCTCCTCCAACGCCGTCACACAGTCGGGACAGACCCCGTGCCGGGATCCGGGGCGGCGCTCCCCGCAGCCCGCGCAGCCGACCGGCAGCACCAGGTCCGCGAGGTCCGCCCAGAGGCCGCCGACGTCCCGTGCCACGGCGTCAGTAGAGGAAGAAGGGGGCCGTCGGGTTGCCGGGGCGGACCCCGGCCGCCGGCTGCGGCACCTCGAGCACCTGGTCGCGCTTGATCGTGTCGACCGGACCGCTGCGGTACGCCACCCCGTTCGCCTCGTACATCACCGCACCGGTGCTCAACCGCCCGACCGGGTTGGTGGGGTAGGCGGCGAGGTGGGTCACCCGGGCGCCGATGTCCTCGCTGATCGGGGTCTGCAGCGCCCCGTCGACGCTGATCTCGTAGACCGCCGGGCGGCCGGCGGCCGAGCCGGCCAGGGCCAGCCGGTCCTCCCCGTCCCAGTCCACCGCCGACAGGTCGGTCAGCGAGGTGACCAGCCGGCGGGCCGGGCCGACGGTCACCACGCCGCCGTCCAGGTTGACCGCCGCGACGTGCAGCGCGCCGTCGATGACGACCGCCATCCGGTAACCGTCCAGCGAGGCCGCCACCGCGCTCACCGGGCCCGGCACGCTGAGCGGCACCTGGATCAGCTCGGCCCGCTCGTCGAACCGGTAGAGCTTGCGGTCGGCCACCACCAGCCCGTACGCCCGCGCCGGATTGGCCGTGCGCAGCCAGACCGGCCGGCCCATGGAGGCGTACGTCGACGCGCTGGGGGCCAGCGACGAGATCGGATCGGCGCCAGCGCCGACGGCGAGCCGGTGCCGCCCGTCCGCCCCGGCCACCACCAGCGCGGCCAGGATCCCGTCCGGGGAGCGGGTGAGCGCCGCCGAGACCACGCCCTTGTTCACCGCGGGCGCCAGCGGCACCGTCCCGCTGGGCTCCCCGGCGAAGGAGAGCGGGTGGATGGCGCCGTCGTACACACAGAACCGCTGCGGGCTGTCACCGATCGGGTAGACCGGGTGCGTCAGCCGCTCCTTCTCCAGGTCGACCACGGTCCGGCGCTGGTTCTGGATCTTCAGCTCGAGCTGCCCGTCGAGTTCCGTCAACGACCAGGCGAGCTGAGTGCCGAGCCGGGCCAGCTTGACCAGGTTGTCCCCCGGCATCGCGAGGTTGACCTCCCACCGGCCGTCCGCGCCGGTGGCGTTGTTGATCAGCTGGGTCTGGTCCGGGAGCCGGGTGACGCCGCCCTGGGCGAGCCAGTCCGAGGGCCCGCCGGTCAGCCACCGGACCACCTCGCTGACCCGCCGCTCCTCGGGCACGGCCAGCGACAGGTAGCGCTGGTCGGGCACCAACCGGGTCTGGTCGGAATTCCAGAAGTAGATCGTGTTCGTCCGGTAGTACTGGCGCAGAGCGTCGTCGCTGAGCAGCAGCACGTTCGGCGGGTCGGTGAGGAAGAGCCCCGGTCCGGCGGTTTCGGCGGCGGCGCGCAGGGTGAACTTGTATTCCTTCTCGGTGGCCACCGGGGGCACCAGCATCCCGTTGGTCCGGAGCACGCCGATCTGCTGCACGGTGATCTTGACCGTGGTGGTGCCGTTGTTGTTCGGGGTCACCACCGCGCGCTCGGTGAGCCGGACCACGGTGAGGGCGACCTCGCTGCCCTGCTTCACCTGGAGCCGGGCCATGCCCTCCTGCCCGATGAACTTCTGTACCCGGGTGTACGCCCGGTCCGGCTCGCCGGCGGCGGCGGCCAGGTAGTTGCGGATGAACGCGGCGGGATCGCTGCCGCTCGCGGTACGCGAGGGCGGCTCGTCGCGGCGCCGTCGCTCGACCCGGACACGGCCGACGGCACCGACCCGTCCACCTCGATCTCGCCGTTGTCCGGGATGCCGCAGCCGGCCAGCCCGCCGACGAGGAGCACGCCGAGCGCGCCGGCCAGCAGCCGCCTCACGACCGCACCTCCGCCCGCTCGCCGTCGCCCGTCGGGGCCGGACCGATGGCCAACGCGCCGCCGCTGCCGGGGCCGATGGCCAGCAGCCCGCCGTCGCGGGGGCGCCGAACGGGAGCGTGACGTCGGCGGGCACCAACCGCAGCGGCGACGTGGTGAGCCGGTCGCCGCCGGCCGGCCGAGCG
>JAEVHO010000685.1 GCA_016802835.1 Micromonospora sp. ATA32
GCGTGGGCGGCGGTCATGGGGCCGGCGATGGCGCCGCCGGTGAAGGCGAGGCCAGCAGCGGTCAGAGCGGTCTTGCGGATCAGATCGGTACGCATGATGGCGTGCTCCTCTGCTCGGGGGTACGCGACACCCGCACGGGGCGTGCGGTCATGCCGCGCGAAAAAGGGAAGTCTGAAGGGGATCGACCCGGCGATCCGGGGGGACCCGCTCGGGCGTCCGGGGGATGTAACCGACGGGGCTGGCCGCGCATTCCGCGGGCGTTGGCTCCGGCGGGTGGTGCTTCGGTGTCCGGGGGATGTAACCGACGGGGCCGGCCGCGCATTCCGCGGGCCCTGACTCCGGGCGTCGCCCTCGGGGTTCCCGGGCGGATGCCATGTTCAACGACCCGGCGCCGGATGCCATTCCGGCCCCGGGGTGACCCCGGCCACGGGACGCCCGGCCACGTTCCGGACTCGGGCCCCGGTTCCTCTGGGCCCGATCCGGACATTCGCCTCACGGCGACCGCCGGCCCCCGACAGGCGCTCTTGGCGCCCTGGACGCTCTACGCCCGCGCCTGTCGCGTCGGGTCGGCTGCGTCGTCTGGCACGAGTTTGTCCGTGGTGCCCGGGTTGGCCTGGGTGGGGATCCGTCCCGGCGTCCCGGCGGTCGGCCGACCGGGGGCGGTGCGCTCCGCCGGCCAGGGGACCTCGGGCGAGCGGTGGAAGGTGATGCCGGCGGTGGTCCAGCGGGGGCCGTGGCCGGCGAGCCGGCGTCGGAAGGCCGACCAGTCGTGCCGGGACCGGGTTGACCAGCCCAGTTCGGCGACGGCGGGCAGCCGGGGCAGCAGCATGAACTCGATCTCGGCCAGCGAGGTGACCGACTCGGTCCACAGCGGCGCCTCGACGCCGAGCACGGCCTCGGGCGGCACCCCGGTCAGATGCGCGCCCGGGTCCCAGTCGTACGCCCGCTCCACGTCGATCAGCCCGGCCCAGTCGTGCCCGATCGGGGTGTCCGGGGCGTACTTCATGTCCAGGTACACGTGGTTGGCGGGGGAGAGGATGACCCGGGCGCCACGGCGGACGGCGTCGGCCGTCACGGGGTCGTCGCCGTCGGTGCCCCACCACTGGAGCACCCGCCCACCGTGCTGCGCGGTAGGGGCGAGCTGGTGCCAGCCGACCAGGGTCTTGCCGGTCGCCTCGACCAGCGGCTGCACCCGGTCGACGAAGCCGGCGTACGCGTCCGCCTTCACCTTGAACGCCTCGTCGCCGCCGATGTGCAGGTACGGCCCGGGGGTGATCGCGGCGAGCTCGCCGAGCACGTCGGCGACGAAGGCGTACGTCCGCTCGTTGGTCGGGTCGACGTAGCTGAAGCCCACCTCGGTGCCGGTGTACGGCGCCGGCGCGACCCCGTCCGGCGCCAGCTCCCCGTACGCGGTCAGCGCCGCGTTGGTGTGCCCGGGCAGGTCGATCTCCGGCACCACGGTGACGTGCCGCCGGGCGGCGTACCGGACGATCCGCCGGTAGTCGGCCTTCGTGTAGTGCCCGCCCGCGCCGCCGCCCACCTCGGTCGCCCCGCCCACCGTGGCCAGCCTCGGCCAGGAGTCGACGGCGATCCGCCAGCCCTGGTCGTCGGTGAGGTGCAGGTGCAGGTGGTTGAGCTTGTACCTGGCCAGCTGGTCGATCACCCGCAGCACGTCGGGGACGCCGAAGAAATGCCGTGCCACGTCGAGCATCGCGCCCCGGTAGGGGAACCGGGGGCGGTCGACGATGGTGCCGCCGGGGACCACCCAGCGCTCGGCCACCGGCGTACCACTCTCGATCGTCGCCGGCAGCAGCTGCCGGAGGGTCTGCACGCCGTGGAGGAGCCCGGCCGGCGTGGCCGCGGCGATCCGGATCCCGTCGACCTGGACGTCCAGTCGGTAGCCCTCGGCCCCGAGCCCCGATACGGCCGACCCGGCGCCGTGCGGAGCGTCGTCGCCCGTCCCGGAGCTGTCCGGTCCGGGGTTGCCCGGCTCGGCGTCGAGCAGGACCAGGGCGATGCCGCCGGCCGGCTCGGGCCGGGTCGCGTCGGTCACCGGCAGCAGGTAGCCGGTGGCGGGCCGGAGCAGCTCGGTGAGCTGCTCGGCGACGTCCCGAGC
>JAEVHO010000686.1 GCA_016802835.1 Micromonospora sp. ATA32
ACGCCGGCGCGGCGGTGCGGGATGACCGGCACCGGGCAGCGCGGGCCGGCGACCGTGGCGAGTACGTCACCGGTACGCCCGGCGGTGCCGATGCCGGCGATGACCACCGCGCGCGGGCGCAGGTCGTCGGCGAGCACCGCCAGGTTCGCCTCGGCGGCCAGGGCGGCCGACTCGCGTACCTGCGCGCCGGCGGAGGCGGTGAAGCGCAGCATGCCACCCGGGTCGCGCTCGGTGAGCGCTCCCGCGTCGTCCAGCAACGCCTCGTCGACGACGCGGTGCCCGCTGACCCCGGCCGTTCCGTCCATCACCGCTGCGGCGCGGGGCCGCCGCGCGCCTCGTCCAGCAGGAGCACCGGCACGTCGTCGCGGACCTCGAAGATCCGGCCACACTCGGTGCAGGTCAGCGTCTGCGCCTGCGGGTCGTAGTCGAGGGGGGCGTGGTGCGTGTCGGGGCAGGCGAGGATCTCGAGCAACTGCGGGTCCAGGGCCACGGCGCGGCTCCTTCCACGTATGCGGTCTCACCGGTCGGCGGTGCCGGCCGGCGCACGTGATCTTATCGGCGAACCCGGTCGAGCACCTCGTCGCGGAGCGAGATCATCCGCTCCTCGGTCGGGGCCTCGACGTTGAGCCGCAGCAACGGCTCGGTGTTGGAGGCGCGCAGGTTGAACCAGGCGCCGTCCGGGAAGCGCAGGGTCAGCCCGTCCAGCTCCTCGACCGCCGCGTCCGGGTACGCGGCCCGCACCTCGGCCACCCGCGCCGCCTGGTCGGCCACCGTCGAGTTGATCTCGCCGGAGGCGACGTAGCGCTCGAACTCGGCGGCCAGCACGGAGAGCGGCTGGGACTGCTCGCCGAGGGCGGCGAGGGTGTGCATCGCGGCGAGCATCCCGGTGTCGGCGAACCAGAAGTCGCGGAAGTAGTAGTGCGCGGAGTGCTCGCCGCCGAAGACGGCGTTGGTCCGGGCCATCTCCGCCTTGATGAAGGAGTGCCCCACCCGGGCGACCACCGGCTCACCGCCGTGCTCGCGGATGATCTCCGGTACCGCGCTGGAGGTGATCGGGTTGTGGATCACCGTCGAGCCGGGGTGCTTGGCCAGCTCACGGGTCGCCACCAGGGCGGTGATGGCCGAAGGGGAGACCGCCTCGCCGCGCTCGTCCACCACGAAGCAGCGGTCGGCGTCGCCGTCGAAGGCGAGCCCCAGGTCGGCGCCCTGCTCCCGGACGGCCGCCTGGAGGTCGACCAGGTTCGCCGGGTCCAGCGGGTTGGCCTCGTGGTTGGGGAAAGTTCCGTCTAGCTCGAAGTAGAGCGGCACGATCCGCAGCGGCAGGGCCGGCAGCGCGGCGTCGCCGAGCACCGTCGGGACGGTGTGCCCGCCCATCCCGTTGCCGGCGTCCACGACCACCGTCAGCGGCCGGATGCCGGACAGGTCGACCAGCTTGCGCAGGTACGCGGCGTACTCGGGGAGCAGGTCACGACGCTCGACGGGCTCGGTCGGCTCGCCCGCCGGGCGCGCCTCGTCCTTGTCCAGCAGCGCCTGCGCCCGGTCGCGGATCTCGACGAGCCCGCTGTCCTGCCCGATCGGGCGGGCACCCGAACGGCACATCTTGATGCCGTTGTACTGCGCCGGGTTGTGGCTGGCGGTGAACATCGCGCCGGGCAGGTCGAGCGAGCCGGAGGCGTAGTAGAGCATGTCGGTGGAGGCCAGCCCGACCTCGATGACCGAGCGCCCCTCGGCGCGTACGCCGGTGGCGAAGGCGGCGGCGAGGCCGGGGCCGCTGGCGCGCATGTCGTGCGCGATCAGGACCGCCTCACCCGGCTCCCCGGTGGCGTTGAGGAACTGCGTGAAGGCCGCACCCAGGGCCTCAGCGGTGGTCTCGTCCCACTGGTCCGGCACCGTCCCTCGGACGTCGTACGCCTTCACGATCTGGGACAGCTCAGACACCGGTTTCGCTCCTTGGCCGCAGGTCGTCAACGAACCTGAGCGTATCGGAGCCCCGGGTCGTGTCCGGGCTCAGCCGGGCAGGCGGGGCATGAACGTCGTCGCGTCCCCGCCGGCGGGCGCCGACGGCGGCACCGGGGGCTGGCCGGCGGGCGCGGGCGGGTTCGGCTGGCC
>JAEVHO010000687.1 GCA_016802835.1 Micromonospora sp. ATA32
CCGGCAGCGGCGGCGGGCGGATCCGGCGCGCCGGGCCGGGCCGGAGCCGAGCTGAGCTCGCTTGTTACGTTTCCGGGGTGACTCATCTGGACCGGTGCGACGAGGCCAGTCGGACGTGGGTGACCGCGGCGATCGCCGCGGTCGAGGCCGACGCCAACCGCTCCGCCGATACGCACCTGCTGCCGTTCCCGCTGCCCCGGGAGTGGGGGATCGACCTCTATCTCAAGGACGAGTCGGTGCACCCGACCGGCTCGCTGAAGCACCGGCTGGCCCGCTCGCTCTTCCTGTACGGGCTCTGCAACGGCTGGATCGGGCCGGAGACCACCGTGGTGGAGGCGTCGTCCGGGTCGACGGCGGTCTCCGAGGCGTACTTCGCCCGGATGCTGGGGTTGCCGTTCATCGCGGTGATGCCGGCCTCCACGTCGCCGGAGAAGATCGCCCAGATCGAGTTCCAGGGTGGGCGCTGCCACCTGGTGCGGGATCCGGCCAAGGTGGTCATCGAGGCCCGCTGGCTCGCGGAGGACTCCGGCGGCCACTTCATGGACCAGTTCACCTACGCCGAGCGGGCCACCGACTGGCGGGGCAACAACAACATCGCCGAGTCGATCTACGCGCAGCTCTCCCTGGAACGGCACCCGCTGCCGGCCTGGATCGTGATCGGCGCCGGCACCGGGGGCACCAGCGCGACCATCGGCCGGTATGTCCGCTACCGGCGGCTGCCCACCAAGCTCTGCGTGGTAGACCCGGAGAACTCCGCGTTCTACCCGGCCTGGCAGGCCGGCGACTGGTCGGTGCGGACCGAGCGGGGCTCGCGGATCGAGGGCATTGGCCGCCCCGGCGTCGAGGCGTCGTTCCTGCCCTCGGTGGTGGACCGGATGGTCCAGGTGCCCGACGCCGCGTCGCTGGCCGCCATGCGGGCCGGCTCGGCCGTGCTCGGCCGGCGGGTGGGCGGCTCGACCGGCACCAACCTGTGGGGCGCCTTCGGGCTGATCGCCGGGATGCTGGCCGAGGGCCGGACCGGCTCGGTGGTCACCCTGATCTGCGACGCCGGCGACCGGTACGCCGACACCTACTACGCCGACGACTGGGTGGCCGGGCAGGGCCTCGACCTGGCACCGCACGCCGCCACCATCGAGCGCTTCCTCGCCAGCGGCGCCTGGCCCGCCTGAGCCTGGCCCGCCTGAGCCCGGCCCGCCTGAGCCCGGCCCGCCTGAGCCCGGGCCGGTCAGCGCGGGTCGATCCGCTCGGCCAGCCCCGGGTAGCGCACCACCCAGCCGTCCGAGTCGACGTCCAGGTCGGCGGTGAAGGTGTCGCTGGTGAACCGGATCCGGCCCGGGCCGAGGGCCGTGTAGACCTGCTCGGCGGGGACCACCGTCAGGCTGGGTACCAGCACCCAGGCCACGGTGATCCGGTGGCCGGTCTCCGGCGCCGCCCGGGTCAGCCCGAGCCGCCGGATCGGCAGGATGTTGAACGGTGCCGAGCCGGCCAGGTCGACGTCGACCGCCTCGGCCAGCCGGTCCGGGTCGTCCGTGCCGGGCAGCCCCGCCGCCGGGTGGCCGGCCGCACGCAGGGCCGCGTCCAGGTCGCCCTGCTCGCCGGTGGTCACCCGCCACCGCCCGCCGGCCCGCTCCAGCCGTACGTTGCGCAGCCAGCCGGCGCCCTCGGCCTCCACCTCGAGCCGGGTGGTCGCCCAGTCCGGCCCGGTGGTCAGCTGGTAGCGGCACGAGTAGGGAATCGGGTCGACGGCCAGCACGCTGCCCCGCGCGGCGAGCCCCCGGGCCTCGTCGAAGACGATGTGCTCCGCGCCCGCGGTGTCCGTCCGGGTCCAGAAGAGCGACTTCGGCATGGTCGACATGAAGCGGACATTACGCGAGCCGGCGGGCACCGGCACGACATGCGCGAACGCCGCCGCAGAGCGCGGGCTCCGCGACGGCGTCCGGGTGTCGCGATGGATCAGTGGGTACGCGCGGGCGGCCGTCCGCCGAAGCCACGGCGATCGTCGCGCGGCCGGTCGTCGCGGCCCTCGGGACGGAATCCGCCCCGCTCGCCGCGCCCGTCCCGCTCGCCGAACCGCCGGTCAGCGGTCGGCCGGTCGCCGGTCGGCCG
>JAEVHO010000688.1 GCA_016802835.1 Micromonospora sp. ATA32
CCGCGCTGGTTCCGGTGGGGGTCAGCCAGGGCGGCGAACAGCGTCACCGTCGCCATCGTGCAGGGCAACGTGCCCCGCCTCGGCCTGGACTTCAACGCGCAGCGGCAGGCGGTGCTGAACAACCACGTCGACGCGACCCTCGCCCTCGCCGAGGAGGTCGCCGCCGGCACGCGCCCGCGACCCGACCTGGTGGTGTGGCCGGAGAACTCCAGCGACATCGACCCGTTGCGCAATCCGAGCGCCGGCGCCCGGATCTCCCAGGCCGCCGACGCGGTACGCGCACCCATCCTGGTCGGCGCGGTGCTGCTCGGCCCGCAGGCCGGGCAGGTCCGCAACGCGGGCATCCTGTGGCGCCCAGGCAGCGGCCCCGACCTGGAGCAGCTCTACACCAAGCGGCACCCCGTGCCGTTCGCCGAGTACGTGCCGCTGCGCGACGTCGCCCGCATGGTCAGCAAGCAGGTCGACCTGATCCGCGCCGACTTCGTCCCCGGCGCCGAGCCCGGCGTGGTGAACGCCGGGCCGGCCGTGCTCGGCGACGTGATCTGCTTCGAGGTGGCCTACGACGGGCTGGTCCGCGACACCGTCACCGGCGGGGCGCAGCTGCTGGTGGTGCAGACCAACAACGCCACCTTCGACGAGGCCGAGGCGCGCCAGCAGTTGGCGATGGTGCGGCTGCGGGCCGTGGAGCACGGACGTGCGGCGTTGATGGCCTCCACGGTCGGAGTGTCCGGGTTCGTTGCCCCCGACGGGCGGGTATCCGCTGCCACCGGGTTCAACACCCCCGCGGTGGTGGTCCGGCAGATGCAGCTCGGCGACGGGCGTACCCCGGCCACCCGGGCCGGGGCGTTGCCGGAGCTGGCGCTCGCCGGGCTGGCCGGCGCGGCCCTGGTGGCCGCGGCGGTGAGCCGTCGCCGCCGGGGGGGTCGTCTCCGGATAGGGCACGTGCCGGCGCGCCGGCGGATGCGGAGGACACCGTGAGCGGGGCGATCGACACCGAAGGGCGCACCGACGGCCATCCCGGACTGGGCCGGGTGCTGGTCGTCATCCCCACGTACAACGAGGCCGACAACGTCACCACGATAGTGGGGCGGGTACGCCGGCCGCCCCGGCCGGTGGACATCCTGGTCGCCGACGACAACAGCCCCGACGGCACCGGCGCCCTGGCCGACGCCCTCGCCCGCACCGATCGGCACGTGCACGTGCTGCACCGACGGGGCAAGGAGGGCCTGGGCGCGGCCTACCTCGCCGGGTTCGCCTGGGCGCGGGAGCGGGGGTACGACGCCGTGGTGGAGATGGACGCCGACGGCTCGCACGCCCCCGAGGACCTGCCGGCCCTGCTGGACGCCGCCCGCGACGCCGACGTGGTGATCGGTTCCCGGTGGACCAGCGGCGCCCGGGTGGTGGGCTGGCCGCTGCGGCGGCTGCTGCTGTCGCGCTGCGGCAACCTGTACGCACGGCTCGCGCTGGGCATGCCGGTCTCCGACGCCACCGGCGGGTACCGGGTGTATCGGCTGACCGCCCTGGACAGCATCGACCTGGAGTCGGTGTGCTCACAGGGCTACTCGTTCCAGGTGGAGCTGTCCCGGCTGGCCCACCGGGCCGGGGTGCGGATCGTGGAGGTGCCGATCACCTTCGCCGAGCGGGAACACGGCACCAGCAAGATGAGCCCGCTGATCGTCGCCGAGGCGCTGTGGCGGATCACCGCGTGGGGGGTGCAGGACCGGCGTACGGCGGTGCGGCGGGGACTGCACGGCACCCCGGACGGTCAGGTCCGCTGGCCGTGAGCGACCGCGTGTCATGCTGGAAGGGCGGGATGTGACGACCGTAGGCAGATGAGGTGACATGCGCCGAGGAATGAGGTTCGTACCTGCGGCCCTGCTGCTCGCAGCGGTGCTGGAGCTGGCGGTGTTCGTCCTGGTGGGCCGGGCGATCGGGTTCGGGTCGGCGGTGCTGCTGGTGTTCGCGGCGTCGCTGCTGGGGCTGGTCCTGCTGCGGCGGGAGGGAATGCGGGCCTGGCGGGGCTTCCGTGCCTCCGTCAACACCGGTCAACCACCGGGGCCGCAGGTGACCGACGGTCTGGTGGGGCTGGGCGGGGCGC
>JAEVHO010000689.1 GCA_016802835.1 Micromonospora sp. ATA32
CTGGCCGATCGGCTGCTCACCGCGGGGCGCGCCGGCGGGCCGCTGCCGACCCGGGTGCCGCCCCGGCTGGCCGAGCTCTGGGCGGACCGGGATCTCTACCCGCACGCCCACCGGGGGGCGTACACCGGGCTGGCGGCGACCGTGGACGCGGGGATCGACGGCTTCGCCGAGGCGCTCTACGAGCGGGTGACCCTCGCGGAGGGCTGGGTACCCTACCCGGACACCGGTCCCACCCTGGAGGCGCTGCGCCGGGCGGGCGTGAAGATGGCCGTGGTCAGCAACATCGGCTTCGACATCCGACCGATCATGGACAGCTGGGGTTTCGACAAGCTGGTCGACGCGTACGCGCTGTCGTACGAGGTGGGTCGCTGCAAGCCCGACCCGGGCATCTTCCTGCGCGCCTGTGGGATGCTCGGCGTCGACCCCGAGCGCGCGCTGATGGTGGGCGACACCCCGGCCGACGCCGGAGCGGTACGCGCCGGCTGTGCAGCGCTGGTCCTCCCGGCCGCCGAGGCCGGCCGGCCGAACGGCCTCGGCGCGGTCCTCGATCTGGCCCTGCGGGACTGAGCACCCCTGGCCGACGGCACGCGGATCGCCGAGTGGACCACCATGCACGCCGACGTCCCGACATCACCGTTAACACCCAGCTACTACCGGCGTTAGCACCGGTCGCTAACACGATGGCGTTATCGTCGCTGTCGTGAGCACCTCAGACAGCGCACCCCGAGACCGCATCGTGCGGGCCGCCGCCGAGCTCCTCACCCGGGGCGGCCGGGACGCGGTCTCCACCCGGGCGGTGAGCCGGGCGGCCGGAGTGCAGGCCCCGACCATCTACCGCCAGTTCGGCGACCTGCGGGGTCTGCTCGACGCCGCCAGCTACGGCTTCGCCGCCTACCTGCACGCCAAGGCCGCCCGCGAACCCGCCCCGGACCCGGTGGACGACCTGCGCCACGGGTGGGACATGCAGGTGGAGTTCGGGGTGGCCAACCCGGCGTTCCACACCCTGATGTACGGCGCCCCCCACCCCGGCGTGCGGCCGACCGCCGCCCGGGTCGCCGCCGACATCCTGCGCCAGCTCGTCTGCCGAGTCGCCGAGGCCGGCCGGCTACGGGTCGGCGTGGACCGCCGCGGAAATGATCCACGCGGCCAGCTGCGGCGTGACGCTGACGCTGATCCAGACGTCGCCGGAGGACCGGGACAGCGCGCTGTCGACGACGACGCGGGAGGCGCTGCTCGCCGCGGTCACCACCGACAGCCCCGCCGCCCGCGCGGTACGCGGCCCGGACCCCGAACGGGCCGTCCGGCACGCCGTGGCGTTGCGGGTGGCCCTGCCCGAGCTGGCCGCCGACCTCACCGCCGCCGAACGGGGGCTGTTCGCCGAGTGGCTCGACCGGCTGACCGGACAGGCGCGGGTCATTGCAGCAGCCGGACCGCCCCCGGCACGGCGGTGATGGTCACCGGCAGGTCGAGTGCCCGCTCCCCGTCCGCGTAGGTGGTGATGCCCTCGGCGGTCAGCTCCACGGTCCGGGCCCGGTAGCTGCGGACCAACGGATGGCGCACGTGCGTGCCCTGATAGATGCGCGGCTTGACCCGGATCAGCGTGCGCCGGTCGAACCGCCCGCCCACCATCACGTCCAGCAGCCCGTCGGTCGGGTCGGCGTCAGGGCAGATCCGCATCCCCCCGCCGTAGCTGGCACAGTTGCCCACCGCCACCAGCACCGCGTCGAGTTCGTGCGGTTCGCCGTCGAGCCGCAGCGTGTAGCGGCGCGGCCGCAGCCGGGCCAGCTCGACCAGGATCGCCAGGTCGTACCGGCGGGGACCGCGCGGCCACCGCATCCGGTTGGCGCGCTCGTTGACGATGGCGTCGAACCCGGCCGCGAGCACCGCTCCGTACCAGCGCTGCGCTCCGTCCGGGCCGGTCATCCGGGCCAGGTCGACCGGACGGCTCCGGCCGGATCGCACCGCCTCGGTGATCACCTCGACGGCGGCGAGCGGGTCGGCCGGGTAGCCGGTGTCGGCCGCGAAGTCGTTGCCGGTCCCGGCCGGGACCGGACCGAACGGCACCCCGGTGCCGGCCACCGCCTGCA
>JAEVHO010000690.1 GCA_016802835.1 Micromonospora sp. ATA32
CTTCACCGACCAGCTCGGCGACTGACCCCGGTGGATCAAGGAGTTGCGCGCCCGAGCCGGCCGCGGCCGTCGGGGCGAGGCACAATCGTTCTCATGTCCCGTCGCCGTACCCCTGCCCTGCTCACCGCCGCTCTGCTCGCCGTCGGTGTGGCCGGCTGCTCGGGCGACGCCACCCCGGCGAACCGGTGGAGCGGCCCGGCCGAGCCGCCGCGGGCGATTGCCCCGGCCCCCCGGGTGCCCGCCGGCACCGCGCCGACGACATCCTTCGCCGTCGGCGTACGCCAGCTGAAGCTGAACCGCGGCGGCGACCGGCCGTTGCCGGTGACCGTCTGGTACCCGGCTCGCGGGACGGCGGGCGGATCGCCCGAGCCCTCCGCCACGGCGCGACCGGGCGCTTTCCCGTGGTGATGTTCAGCCACGGGTTGAACGGCCGCCCGGACGACTACCAGACCCTGCTGACCCGGTGGGCGGCGGCCGGCTTCGTGGTGGCCGCGCCGGCCTTCCCGCACACCGCCAGGGGCGCCGACGGCAAGGTCCTCGACGTGCTCAACCAGCCGGCGGACGTCTCGTACGCGCTGACCCAGGTGCTCGCCCTCGATGCGAAGGCGGGCGACCCGTTACGCGGCCGGCTCGCCACCGACCGGGTGGCGGCGGCCGGCCACTCCGCGGGCGGAGTGACCACCATCGGGCTCTTCACCGCGAGCCGGGACGAGCGGCTCGACGCCGGCGTGGTGTTCGCCGGCACCGCGCTGGGGGTGGGCACCGCCTTCGCCGGGGCCGCCGCGCCGCAGCTCTTCGTGCACGGTGAGGCCGACGAGGTGGTCGCCTACGCCGCGGGCAAGGCGGCGTACGACAAGGTGCCCTGGCCGAAGGCGATGCTGAGCCTGCCCGGGGGTGACCACGGGCGGGCCCTGCTCACCGACGGCAAGGCGCTGCGGGTGGTCTCCGACACCACCCTCGAGTTCCTCCGCTGGACCCTCTACGGCGATGCCGCGGCGAAGCGGCGGATGCCCACCGACGCCACCCGGGGTGGCGTGGCCACCCTCGACGACCACCTCTGACAGACGGGTGGCCGTCGGCGGGCGACGCGGTCAGGCGGTGTGGTCGAGGACGACCTTGCCGAAGACCTCGCCGGAATGCAGCCGGGCGAACGCGTCCTCGATCCGGCTGAACGGGATCACGCTGTCCACCACCGGGCGCACCCCGTGCTCGGCGCAGAAGGCCAGCAGCTCGGTCAGCTCGCCCGGGGTACCCATCGAGGTGCCGAGGATCTCCAGCTGCATGGCGAAGACCCGGCGCAGGTTGACCTTGGGCTCATGCCCGGCGGTCGCGCCGGAGACCACGATCCGGGCCATCGGCGCGGCGGACTTCAGCGAGTGGTCGAAGGTGGCCGCGCCGACCGTCTCGATCACCACGTCCACCCGTTCCGGCAGCCGGGCGCCCGGCTCGAGGGCGGTGGCGCCGAGTTCCGCGATCCGCTCCCGCTTCCCGGCGTCCCGGCTGGTCGCGTAGACCCGCTTGCCCAGCGCGACGGCGAGCGCGACGGCCGCCGTCGCGACGCCGCCGCCCGCGCCCTGGACGAGCACCGACTCGCCGTCGGCGACCCGGCCCTTGGTGGTGAGCATCCGCCAGGCGGTCAGCCAGGCCGTGGGCAGGCACGCCGCGTCGGTCGCCGGGAGCCCGGCGGGCAACGGCAGCAGGTTCGACCGGGGTACGGCCACCCTCTCGGCGAAGGTGCCCTGGAAGTGCTCGGAGAGGATGGACATCCCCCGCGGGTCACCCGGATCGGCGATCAGCGGGTAGACGACCACCTCGTTGCCGTTCTCGTCCAGCCCGACGGCGTCGCAGCCCCAGGATCATCGGCAGCCGGTCCGCGCTGAGCCCCACCCCGCGCAGGGACCAGAGGTCGTGCTGGTTGACGGAGCTGGCCCGAACCTGCACGGTCACCCAGTCGTCGTCCGGGGTGGGTCGGGCTCGGGGGCGCTCACCGACGGTCAGCGCGGCGAGCGGGTTGTCGGCGTCGAAGCTGGGAGGCATAGGCGGCATGCATGATCGGCACCGTAACAAGGACCCCGGCCGT
>JAEVHO010000691.1 GCA_016802835.1 Micromonospora sp. ATA32
GCTTGCGATAGACCGCCAAAGACGCCTTTTGTCGCCGAACTCGACAGCGGTCGCAGATCCGTTTGCGTTTGCCGAGCCGTTGGCGCTCAATAGCAGTACACGCGCTGCTGCCGCTCATCGGCCAGCTCCAGCAGGTGGTGGCCGCCTCCACCGCCAACCCGGCCGGCGTCGCCGTGCGCGACCTCTCCGGCCGGTACGGCGACCAGCAGATCGCGGTCAACGGCAGCTTCCGCCCCAAGGCGGCCAGCGTCATCAAGCTATGGATCCTCGTGGAGCTGCTGCGCCGGGTCGACTGCGGGCAGCTCTCGCTGGAGCGGCAGGTGCTGGTGACCCGCGACGACGTGGTCGACGGCACCGGCCAGCTGCAGTTCGAGACGTTCCCTCAGCTGGTCACCCTCTACCGGCTCGGGCAATACATGATCAAGTTCAGCGACAACACCGCCGCGAACGTGCTGATCGACCAGTTGGGCGGGTTCGCGCCGATCAACGCGCTGATCGACTCGATGAACCAGGCCGAGACCGTGCTGGACCGCAAGTTCCTCGACGCCGCGGCCGTCGCCCGGGGCGAGGAGAACTACACCAGCCCGGACGACGTGATCTCGCTGCTCGGCGCGGTCGGGGACGCCCAGATCATCGCCACCAGCTCCCGGGACCTGATGATCGGCTTCATGGCGGAGCAGACCCTCAACACCAAGATCCCGGCCGCGTTGCCGCCTGGCACGCCCGTCGCGCACAAGACCGGCGACCTCCCGGACGTCTCGCACGACGTCGGCTACTACCTGATGCCCGGGGCGCAGACCGCCGTCGCGTTCCTCACCTCCGGCCCGATTGCGACCGGCGACGAGACGGGACGCCGCCTCGCCCGCACCGTCTACGACTACGTCACCGCACCGGTCCCGCCCGACGAGGACCGACCCGACCAGGTCGAGGACCAACGCGGGGGCGAGGACCGGCGCGGGCAGGGCGAGGACCGGCCCGGGCCCGGCGGGAACTGACCGCTCAGGCCCCGGGGATGTTGCTCGGGGGGTTCTCGCGGATCAGCTCCGCCGCCGGCTTCTCCGCCGACACCGACAACCCGAAGTCGGCGTACGTCAGGACGAGCTGCGCCACCTTGCCCTGCTCACTGGCGAGCTGGATGAGGTAGTGGACCAGCCGCCCCTGCTCGTCCACGGCGGCGGTGAACGGCACGGCGGCGGCCCGGTCGCCGAGCACGCCTCCGACGCCCTCGCCGAGGACCGGGGCGCTGCCGCGCAGGTCGAGGGTGCCGGCGTACTCGCGATCGCCGGTGCGCCGCACCCCGGCCGGCGCCCGCAGCGTTTCGGCCAGCCGGGTGTTGTCCAACCCCCGCTTCGCGGCGGGCGGGTCCCCGGCCGCGCCGATGTGCCACCAGGTGCGGCGTCCCACGACTGCACCCGCCGGTCCGGCGCGGTGATCTTCACGTAGACGTCGGCGCCGGTGACCAGGCGCTCGATGGTCACCGTCCCGTTGGCCACCTCCAGCGAGGTGGTCTCCAGCCCGCGCCGCTGCTTCGGGTCCCAGACCAGCATGGTGCCGTCCTTGCCGCTGCCAGTGCTGGTGGTGAGCCGGTAACTCTGCTGGTCGACATTCGCGGCGGCGGCGGTGAGGACGGTGGCCGGGTCGGCATCCGTCGCCGGGCCGGCCGCGGTCGCTCCGGCCGGCTTCAGGTCCTCGCCGCGGCCGAACACGGCCCAGCCGCCGCCAGCGACCAGCGCCGCCGCGATGACGGCGCCGGCGGCGACGAGCTTCGGGTGCTTCAGGCTCTTCTCCCCCGTACGGGGCGCCCTCCGGCGCAGGGCCGATCGACGCTGACGACGTTGCGGTCCGGCCAGACTAGTGCGGTATCCACTAACGTTCACCGGGTTTCCGGTGGGTGTTGTGGATCCTCGCCTTGAGGGCGAGCGACTCCCCATCGGGTGGTGGGGCGGGCCTCCGCGGGCCAACTGACCCTCGCGCTGCCCGGGGTGGGCGGCGGGGGGTCACGTCGGGACCGGCCGGCGCCGGGAAGGTGCCGGCCGGCTCGACGGTGCGTGACCACCTGCGGCAGCACAACGGCTGTC
>JAEVHO010000692.1 GCA_016802835.1 Micromonospora sp. ATA32
GCCCACCCCGTCGGCCGTCGCGCCGGCGGTCCCGGCCGGCGCCGACCTGTCCCTGGCGCAGCTCGCGCCCTACACCACCCCCGAACAGCGGGTTCTACCGGATCGACACCGCCCTGGTGGTGCCGCAGGTGGACCCGGAGACCTGGCGACTGCGCATCCACGGGCGGGTCCGCAACCCGATCACACTGAGCTTCGCCGACCTGCTGGCCCGGCCGATGGTCGAGCGGTACGTCACCCTCGCCTGCGTCTCGAACGAGGTGGGCGGGGACCTGATCGGCAACGCGCGGTGGCTCGGGGTACCCATCAGGGAGCTGCTCGACGAGGCCCAGCCGGAGCAGGGCGCGGACCAGGTGGTCGGGCGCTCGGTCGACGGCTGGACCTGCGGCACGCCCACCGCGGTGCTGCGCGACGGGCGGGACGCGCTGCTGGCGGTGGGGATGAACGGCGAGCCGTTGCCGGTCGAGCACGGCTTCCCGGTCCGGATGGTGGTGCCGGGGCTGTACGGCTACGTCTCGGCCTGCAAGTGGGTGACCGAGCTGGAGCTGACCAGCTTCGCCGACTTCGACGCGTACTGGGTGCCACGTGGCTGGTCTGCGCAGGGGCCGATCAAGACCCAGTCGAGGATCGACACGCCCCGGCCCCGCAACCGGGTGACGGCCGGTCAGGTGCCGGTCGCCGGGGTGGCCTGGGCCCAGCACCGCGGCATCCGCCGGGTGGAAGTGCGCGTGGACGACGGGCCGTGGCAGGAGGCGGAGCTGGCCCCGACGGTCTCGGTGGACACCTGGGTGCAGTGGTCCTGGCGGTGGAACGCCACGCCGGGCACGCACACCCTGCAGGTACGCGCGACGGACGCCGACGGTGAGACCCAGACCGAGCGCCGGCAGTCGGTCGACCCGGACGGCGCGACCGGCTGGCACACGGTCAAGGTGACCGTGCGCTGAGCCGCCGACCGGGCCGCCGTGCACACCCCGCCGCCGGCGCAGCACGACGCCGCGCCCCGGGGAGGAGGCGCGGCGTCGAAGCAGGTGGCCTCAGGCGACGTTGCGCTGGGCCGGGACGGTCGACTTGTGCGGGCGGCCCAGGCGGGCCTCCAGCCGGGCCACGTCGACCCGGTTCTGTCGACGGTCGGCCAGGTCCTCCCAGCCGACGGCGAGCAGCCGCAGCCGCTCGGCCTCGCTGAACCCGCCCCAGACGCCGTACGGCTCGCGGACGGCGAGGGCGTGGGCTGCGCACTCGGCGCGTACCGGGCAGGACCGGCAGACGGCCTTGGCGCCCGACTCGCGGCGCAGCCGGGACGAGCCGCGCTCACCGTCGGGATGGAAGAACTGGGCGCTGTCCCGGCCCCGACAGGCACCAAGTCGCTGCCAGTCCCACAGGTCGACGATGGGTCCGGGCAGTCTACGTACGTTCGACATCAGCACCCCTCCTCCCGCGCGGCACCGCGGAGGTCCATGTGAACTGGTGTCCGGGCGGCGGGCCGCGCAGGCGCACCGTTTCCGGCCTGGACCCCCGGTACCCGGACTTTCCCCGGCTCACACTTCTGTGATCCAGAACGCCGGACAACTTGCGGCATATGCCCTAACTGTCGGAAAAGTTCGGAGGATTGCCGGGAACCCCCTCCCCGGCCGACCCGGCCATGGTCTGCTCGACGGCGGAGAGGAGAACACAGTGCGTACCGTTCTCGTGTGCGTTCGGACACCGCTCGCGGCCCAGCACCTGACCTCCGCGGCGGCGCGGCTCGGGCTGTCCGCGGTCGTCCGTACCGCCGTCTCCGACCCCGAGGTGATGTTGCGGCTGGCCGAGCGGCCGGCCGACGTGGTGCTCGCCGACACCGCCCTCACCCGCCCGGACAGCGCCGGGTTCGTCCGGCGGGTGCTCGGCGCGGGCGCCGCAGGCGCCGTGCTGCTGCTCGGAATCGGAGGAGTCGAGGCGGCTGCCGCCTCCATCAGCGCCGGCGCCCGCGGGTTGATCCAGAACGCCGACCACGACCTGACCAGTGCGGTGGCCAAGGCACTGCTGCTGCTCGCCGGCCCGGGACGGACCGCCCGGAACCGGGCGACCGACCGGCCCGGGACG